>JAFSFF010000515.1 GCA_017435375.1 Thermoguttaceae bacterium | reverse complement strand
GGTTTGCTTTCTGTTGCGCTATTCCCTGATCTCGCGATCGGCGGGCGTTACCCGCCATCGTATCCTGCGGAGTCCGGACTTTCCTCGAAAGAACGCCTTGCGACGCTCTCTCCGCGACCGTCCGTTCGGCTCCTCTTTTTTCCTTTTTCAAACGAAAAGCGAACAAACGCCGCTTAACGCTCGCGCCGTTTTTCGCCTCTTTACAATTATAACGTCGAACGCGTTCTTTTCAACGCCGAGCGCTCGATTTTTTCCATTTTCTCCTCCCCTTCCCGTCAAATTTTTCCAAAAAACGACGACAAGGCTAGCGACGCGAAATCGGCGAGTCGCGACAATAAAACCCTAAAGCGCGAAATCGGTCGCGCACGCAAAAAAACGAACGCGCTCGTTCGAACGCGTTCGTTTTTTAAGCTCGATTCGGAAGTCGGGCGCCGCCGTTAAGCGCGTTCCCGTCGATTCGTCGGGTCAAATCGGCTCGACCGTTTTAGCCGCTAAAACCAATCTAACCGTCAAACCTTGCTTCCGTTCCGTTCGTCCGCTCAGTTGCAGGACGGGACGGCCGGCATGCACGGAGCCGGAGCCGGAGCGGTTTCGACCGGGCCGCAAGCCGCGCAGGAGCCGAGTTCGGCCGCGCCGCACGGGCACGGAACGCCGCAGACGTAAGCCGGTTTGAAGAAGCCGGCGTCGCTGGTCGGGGTGGTGATCGTCGCGAGGGTGTCGAAGACGCCGTGGACGATTTTGCAGACGCCGTTGACCGGACGATGAACCGCGTTGTACAAGCACGGTTTCAGGTACGGGAACATCGGGCCGCAAACCGGAGCCGGAGCGCAAATCGCCGGGCCGCAGGTCGCTTCCGGAGCGTCGCAGGTCGGGAGGTTCGCCGAAACGATCGGGCCGCAAACCGGAGCCGGAGCCGCGGCGCAGGACGGAGCGCATTCGACGACGGCGCACGGACGGCACGCCAGGAGCGAGCGGAGCCCGCTGAACAGTTCGCACGGCGCGCCGGTGCAAGACGCGCAGCAGGACGCGCAGGAGACGTCCGGGCCGGCGGCCGCGGCGCACGGAGCGCAGTCTTGCGCGGAAGCGGTCGAGACCGCGCACGCGGAAATCAAAGCGAAGCAGAACGCCATCAAACGATTTTTCATAGGTAAACTCCTTTTTAAACCTGAAAGTCGAATCGCCGCAATAGTCGCCGCCGCCTCCCGCCAATCCCTTGGGAGGCGATTTTGAGCGGCTTCGGCTTCGACGCGCTTTCTCCGACGCGACCTTAACTTTTAAGGAAGCGTCGCGTTCGAAAGAACGCCGCCGGCGCGCGTCGATTTTGAAAACGATCCAAAACTGCGCGGCAAACGTCGTCTCGCGACTTTTCGACATTTCGTTTTTTTTGCGCTTCGTTTTGCGGACGAAACGCGTTGAGCGCTATTCGAGTCGACGCGAATTTCGGTTCCGACGCTCGTTCGCCCCCGTCGAAAACGGAAGCGCGTTCGGAAATTTGTTCGCCCTTCTCGAGGACGGTAGTAGTATCGGAAAAGTCTCGAAGCGGGCTTCAGCAAAATCGCCAATTTTTTTCTAAATCCGTTTCGATCCCTAAAAACCCGCTTTTTCCGGCCTTTTTCCTCGCTTTGCTTCACGTTAAAAGCCGCAAACTCAATACAATCGTTAAAACCTAACAAGGTCTTTCGTTCGCCGTTCGATCGTTTTGTCGACGCGCTCCACGTTCGAACGTCGACCGCTCCCGAACGCCTCCGCTCGTTCGACTTTTCGACGGCGTTTTCTCCGTTTTGTCCTTATATATTAATGCGGCGATATATTAACGGCGAAGCGACGCGTTCTTCTTTACCGCGCTCGCCGCCTTTCGCTCCGAACGGCGCGACGTTTCGACCGCTTCGACCGCGCTAAAGCGTCTAAAGCGTTCTTTCGGCGCCGTCGTTACTCTTTGCCTAACGATTTTGTTCGTCCGAGAATTTCCGGCGATTCTCCAAAATTTCATTAAACGGCTAAGCGCGGCTCGGGAAAACGAACGATTTAGGAAGCGGAAAAACCTCCGTCCGCGCCCAAGGTCGGGCTAAGACGGCGCGCCGCGTTCGCACGTCGGACGCAAAACGCGAAAAATTGGTTTCTCCGCGCCAACCGTTAAAATCGCGACGTATCCTTTGCCGACCGCCGAGAACGCGAGCGTTCGACGCAAGCCGGAAACAGGTTTTGCGCGTTTTGTCGATTTTAACGCTAAATTTCATGGAAGCGGTTTGCGACGACCGAGCCCGAGGCGGGTTTCGTTGTCGCCCGACGCGTCGACGTTGTTCGTCGCGTCGAAAAGCGCGAGAAAGTTTTTTCTCCAACCGGCAGCTTCGCCAGGAGGGCGACTGAAAAGGAGTTCCATTTCGATTTTCGGGAAACGTCGGAACGACGCGCCAGCGCCGACGTTTGGGCAGGACGCCTCTTTCGAAAGTCGACCAAACCGACGGTCTTCGGGCCGCTTGGTACAGTTATGCAAAAATTCCTCCAACTTTTGACGGTCGCCGTCGCCGCCGCGAGCGCGTTTTGCGTTCCTTCGACGACGAGCGCCGATTCGGGCGAGCGTTCGCGCGCGCCCTTCCCGACGTCCGCGTCGTTCGCTTCGGATTCGTCTCCGACGATTCCGCCGACGAGTCGGTCGCGTTATTCGCCGTTTTACGAACCGTCGTCCGACGCGCTTTCGGCGCCGACGCCCCTCCGTTCGCTCGACGATCTCCTCGACCGCAAGCGAGCGCTCGACGCCGAAGCGGAAGCTCGCCGCGCTCTTCCGTTGAGCGACGAAGGCGCCCGCGACGCCGCCCTCGCCGAAGGGGACGCGCTCCTCGAAGAAGGGCGTTGGATCGACGCGAAAAAACGGTTCGAAAAGGGGTTGCGCTCCTTCCCGAACGACGAAACGCTCCGAGAACGCTTTGCGCTCGCTCGTCGACGCGGCGAACTCGAACTCCGCTACCAAGACGCGACCTTCGTCGAACTGACCGACGGCGCGAGCCTCGACGACGTTCTCGCCGTCTTCGACGAAACGACGCTCAACATCGACAACTATCACGTCGACCGTCCGACGCCCGCGACGCTCTTCGCGTTCGGGTTCGCCGGACTCGTCGAAGCGTTCGCGCACGAGCCGTTTTACGAACAAAACGGGCTCCCGTTCGAACGGAGCGAGCGCGCCGAAGCGTTGTTGGCGAAAGTCCGCGACGCGTCGAAGCGTTGGCGGATCGAAACCGACGCCGACCTCAAGAGCGCCGTTCTTTGGTTGGCCAAACGCCTCCGCGAAGAAACCGGCGTCCGCGAAACCGCGACGATTTCCGAATTCCTTTGCGCCGCCGTCTGTTCGCTCGACGCGTATTCGGCGCACCTGACCCCGGTGCAGGTCGAGGACGTTTTCTCGATGATCGACGGGCGGTTTGTCGGAATCGGCGTCGAGTTGAAGACCGACGACCCGGCGCGCGTCGTTCGCGTCGTTCCGAACAGTCCGGCGAGCGAAAGCGGCGTCGAAGCCGGGGACGAGATCGTCGCGGTCGACGGCGAGCCGACCGACGGACTCACCGGAACGGAAATCGGCGCGCTCCTGCAGGGCGAAGTCGGCCAACGAGCGACGCTGACCCTTCGTTCGCCGGTCGACGGAACGCTCCGCCGCGTCGTCGCGGTTCGCCGTCAAATCGACGTTCCGAGCGTCGAAGACGTTCGTCTCCTCGACGCGCCGGGCCGAGTCGGATATTTCCGCGTCGTTTGTTTCCAAAAAACGACGGCGACCGAAATGATCGCGGCGCTCGACGAACTTTCGCGCCTCCAAATGGAGTCGCTCGTCGTCGACTTACGTCAAAATCCGGGCGGACTCCTGCAAGAGGCGATCGACGTTTCGAACCTCTTCCTCGACTCCGGCACGATCGTTCGGACGCGCGGACGAGCCGGCGAACACTCCTATTCGGCGACCCGAACGAGTTGCTGCGCGACGCCGTTGGTGTTGCTCGTCGACGAGAACAGCGCGAGCGCGTCGGAAATTTTCGCCGGCGCGATGAAGGAAAACGGACGAGCCGTCGTCGTTGGAACGCAAAGTTACGGCAAGGGCACCGTTCAAGCGATCGTTCAGCTTTCCTGTCCGACGCAAACGCCGAAACCGATCGCCGGCCTGCGTTTGACGACCGAAAAATTTTACTCGCCGAACGGATTCGCTTACGGCGGCGTCGGCGTCCTCCCGCACGTTCGGGTCGAACTTCCGGAAAATCCCCAAAATCCGGAAAATCCGGAAGCCGTCGCCTCGTTCGCCGCGACGAATCCGACCTACTCCGCTTCGACCGACGAAGCCGCCGAGTTCGTCGAATTGAACGCCTCGAACGAAATCGACGCGGACCCGTTCCTCGCCGCCGCCGTTCGAGAAGCGAACCGTTTGTCGTCGCGCCGCCAAAGTTTGCGCTTGTCGACGCGCTCCGAAAACGTCGCGCCTCCGACGCCCGCGCCTTCGCGCCGCGCCGCGCCCCGTTTCGTCGGCGTCTCGACGGAACGTCCTTAACGGTCGCGCTCGACTTTAACAGATTCGACGATTTTAACGCCGCCGATTTCGTTTTCTCGAAGTCGGCGGCGCGTCGTTTCTTGCCGACGTTTCGTTTCGCGACGTTCGGCGTTCGCTCTTCTTTCGAACGGTAAATAAAGAAAAAACCGCGCGATCCTCCAAAACGCTCTTGACCTTGCCGCTCGGTTTTCTAAAATAATAGAGACGCGTTTTCGTTTTCGCGACGCAAGCAACGCCGCTCTCGTTCGTTTTTCTTCGTCGGGCGCGCCGTCTTCCTCCGTTTGAGCAGATTTTGTCAATATTATTAATATACTAACGCGCCGACGTCGGAACGTCGCCTTTTCCTCCGACTCCTCGTTTCCCTTTTTATCGTTTTTTCCAACGTTGTTGAAAGCCGCTCGATGAAGACGCTCGCCCCCGCTCCCGCCTCCGACGAAACCGACGCGAACCGTTTGGCGGCGATTTCTCGCGTTACGATTACAGGAACGTTAATCAACCTCGCGTTGACGGCGTTGAAGACCGGCGTCGGCGTTCTCGGCGGGTCGAGCGCGCTCGTCGCCGACGGTTTGCACAGTCTTTCCGATTTGGCGACCGACGCGATCGTTTTGATCGGCGCTCGAATTTGGTCGCGCCCGGCCGACGCGGGCCACCCGAACGGACACGCGAAAATCGAATCGCTTGCGACGCTCTTCGTCGCGCTCGTCCTCGCGTTCGTCTCCGTCGAACTCCTTCGTTCTTCGGTCGCGAAAATCGGCGCGTCGCTCGACGGCGATTTCGAACCGCTCCGACGTTCGGCGCTCTTTTGCGCGCTCGGAATCGCCCTTCTCTCGATCGTCGCGAAAGAGGCTCTTTACCGCGCGACCCTCGCGGTCGGGCGAAGAACGCGGTCGTCGGCGGTCGTCGCCAACGCTTGGCACCACCGAAGCGACGCGCTCAGTTCGATTCCGACCGCGCTCGCGATCGCCGGCGTCCTCGCGTTCGGGCCGAATTTTGCGTTCCTCGACCCGGTCGGCGCGATCGTCGTCGCGTTTATGATCCTCAAAACGGCGGTCGAAATCGCCCGACCGACCGTCGCGACCCTTTGCGACGCGTCCGCCGACGAGCAAATCGTCGACGCGGTTCGCAAAATCGCGCTCGAAAACGCCGCGATTCAGTTCCCGCATAAAATCCGAACGCGCCCGCTCGGCGGCTCCCTTTACGCCGCGCACCTGCACGTCCGCGTCGACCCCGAAACGACCGTTCGCGACGCGCACCGTTTATCGCACGAACTCGCCGCGGAAATTCGAACGCGTCTTCCGGCGATCGTCGAAACGACGATTCACGTCGAACCGTTCGTCGAACGCCGCGACGACGCGCCGCCGTCCGAGTAACCCGACGACGTTCGGTAAATTTTATTAAACGCTTTTCAGAAAAAAACAAACTTTGAATATTCAACCGTTTTTCAGAGAACAACGATGAAAATTTTCTCACGTTACGCATTTTTTCAAACGCTAAAAATATTCCTCGTTACGCTCGCCGCGACGACGCTCGGTTTCTTCTTTTTCTCCGTCGTCAAAACTTCGCTCGAAGGCGGGATTCCGGTTTCCCTACCGTTGCGGATGACGCCGTACATCATCCCGGACGTTTTGTCGAAAACGCTGCCGATCGCGTCGCTTCTCTCCGTTACGCTCTTTTTTTCTCGAATGGCGAACAGCAACGAAATTATCGCGCTGAAAGCGTTGGGGATCGCCCCTTGGCGCGTTCTTTTTCCCATTTGGGTCTTTATGTTTTTCGTTAGTTTATCGAGCGTTTGGCTGAACGACCTGTCGATCTCTTGGTCTCGCCAACAGATGACGCGCACGCTTCTCAAAGAGTTCGAGTCGACGATGCTCGCTCAACTTCGCGCGGAAAAACGATTCGCGTCGCCCGACGGCGATTACGTCGTCGAAGCGTCCGAAGTGAGCGACGACGATCTTTTGATCAATCCGACTTTCACCGCGAAGGGCGGCGAACTCACCGGTTTGGGCGAAACGGCGCGAATCCAAGTCGATTACGACGCCGAACTTATTCGCGTCGAACTTTACAATACGGAATTCTACGCGAAAAATTTCGAACTTCAGTTTTCCAAGACGTTTGTCTTGGCGTTTCCGCTGAACGAAATTTTCCGCTCGGCGTACCGCGTCGACCCGTCGGCGACCAAAATTAAAGAAGCGTTGGCCGATTTGAACGAAGAACGGGAGCGGAATCGACGGAAACTTGCGTCGACGGCGATTTTCGCTTTCCTCCGCGGCGATCTTCGAGAAACGTCGCATCCCGTTTGGAAGGAGCGCAAGGACGTCGAAGCTCGCGTCGTCGATAAAGAAAACCGTTATCGCTTGATTATTCCGCGCGTTTGGGCGTCCGGTTTTTCTTGTTTTTTCTTCGCTTGGGTCGGCGCGCCGTTTGCGATTTGGTTTAATAAATCGGATTATACGGCGGCTTTTTTCACTTGTTTTTTGCCGGTGTTAGGCGTTTATTACCCGCTCTTTATGTTTGGGCTCGAGGGCGCGAAAAGCGGGCTCGTTTCGCCGATATTCGCTTGGACGGGAAACGTCGCGCTCGGAATCGTCGGCCTTTGGTTCCTGAAAAAGATTCACTAATCGCCGCGCTTCGCCTATTTTAACGCTTTAAACGTCAAAACGGCGCGCCGAGTTTTTCGCTCGACGCGCCGTTTTCGTTCGACGAAGCAATTTTCGTTTCAAGCGCGATTACCGTTCTTTTTCGTTATTTTCCGTTTCAGCGTCGCGCCAAACGCCGAAGTTCGCGTCGAACGTCTTCTCGACGTTCGTTCCGACCGCCTTCGCTTCGACGGCGAAACCGCAGACGCCAAGCGTTCGCGGGTCGTCGGAACCTTCGCGAACCTCCGCCGGAATCCAAGCGCGGCAACGAACGGCGAGCGTCAGTTCGTCGACGTCCGCCGGAACGTCGGTTTCGAACTCGATTCGGTTGGCGCCGCGAACGATTTCGCCGACTTTAACGTCTCCGCAAAAGAGCCCGACTTCCGCCGACTTTTCCGGTTTTTCCGACTCCGCCGTCGGAACCGCGTCCGCCGGAGCGT
>JAFSFF010000514.1 GCA_017435375.1 Thermoguttaceae bacterium | reverse complement strand
TCATAAAGTCGGTCGGCTCCTGCGAATGGTCGAGCCCAAACGCGTGTCCGAGTTCGTGCAGCCCCGCCCCGAGCGTCGACGCGGTCAGCCCCCAACGCGTCCGGCGGAACCCGGAGTCGGCGGCGAAATCTTCCGAAATCGGTCGAGCGTCCGCGAACGCGTCGGCGACGTCGACCAACGAATCGGGCCCAGAAAAAAGCGTCGACGCGTCGAGCGCCGCGACCGAGCCGCCCCCGAGCGCGACTCGCGCCCAAGTCGAGCCGGGCCGCCCCCGCTCCGCAATTTCCCCAACCGCGCCGTTT
The DNA here is from genome assembly GCA_017435375.1 of Thermoguttaceae bacterium. Taxonomy (GTDB): domain Bacteria; phylum Planctomycetota; class Planctomycetia; order Pirellulales; family Thermoguttaceae; genus RUG369. The sequence continues at coordinate 2,674 of JAFSFF010000514.1, read as the reverse complement.
TGCCCTGTTTCGCCGTTTTGCCCCGTCGCGCCGACCGTTATTTCCTTGTTAAGCGCCGCCGTTTCGTCGATTTTCTCATTTTCGTCGGTCGCGCCGATCGTTGAAATCGTCAAAAACGTTTTTATCCGCTCTTCTTCCGCCTTTTGGGCCGCCGATACCGATTCGTTTTGCGCGTTTTCGCTATTTTGCGCAACCCCGTCGACCGCGCTAACCGCTTCCTTCGCCTCTATTTCGCTCAATTTCCGAGCGAACGCGACCGAAACGAAATACCGCGCGAGTTCGTTCGCCAAATTCGACGCTTCGATCTCCCGATAAATCGCCCGGAACCGCTCCGTTTCGGAAAGCGCCGCGTACTCGGCCGCCGTTTTTTCGCCGCGCAAGACCCAAACGACCGGGTCGCCCGCCTCGTCGAGTTCGAGCGAAAAGGTTCGGCGCCCGTATCCTGCGTCGTTCAAGCGCTCGGCGGTCGCCGTTTGCCAAAGGAGAGCGGCGGTTCCGATTTTCGCTCGAAAATTATTCGACTTTTTTTCGCCGGTTCGCGCCGTTTCCGTCGACGCTTCGCCCGCCTCGCCGCCCGTTAATCCCGCTTCCTTTCCCCCAATATTCCCATTTTTCGTTATTTCCGTTTGGGCGCTCGTCCAAAAATCGGGCGTCGCGAACGTTTCGTCGCCGCTTGAATCGACGAAGTAAATCAGCCGAACGAAACGCGGGTTGTCGTCGGGGCGCCGCGTTAAAAAGAAGTCGATTCGCGACTCGCCGACCGCCGACGTCAGGCGGTTTTCGCCGGGCGTCAACTCGACGAGAACCTTGAAACGGCCCGCGACGACCGGCGCCCGCGTTACCCGAGTCGGGCGCGACGACGACAAATTCTCGACGACGACCGTCCCCCGCTCGACGCCCGGCGCCGTTCCCCGTAAGAGCGCGACCGAATACGAAACCGCTTCGCCGCTCGTAAAGTTCTCGATTCGAATCGGTTCCGTCGGCGACGTCGTTTCGTCATTTGCGTCCGAAACGCCGTCCGCCGCGTCGACGCTCTTCTCGCCGCCGTCAAGAAAACGCGTCGCCGCGTCGGCTTGAACGCCGTCGAGTTCGTTCCCGACGGCGCTCGCAACCGACGCGACGAGCGCCAAAACCGCGACGCAAACGCTTGCGCCGACTAACGTTGCGCGTCGAATCATTTTTCCTCGGCGCCGTCTCGAACGACGGTTTCCGGCGGCGTTCCGTCAAGGGGCGTTTCAAGTTCCGCCGGCGCTTCCAGCTCGACGTTTCCGGCCTTCGCGAAACGCAATCCGCGCCAAACGCTCCAACCGATGAAGACGACCGTTACGACCGCCGCCAGCGCGTACGCCAAGGGAAGCTCCAACCCGAACCCGGTCGGGCCGCCGTGCGCCGTCGACGTCCACAAGATGTAACTAACGACGACGAACGTCATAAAGGCGCCCGGAACCGCCGCGATCCAGCCTTGTTTCTTCAAGCCGTAAAGCCAAGCCGCGCCCGCCGCAAGGGTCGACGCCGCAAGGACTTGGTTCCCCCAAGCGAAATAGTTCCAAAGTTTGCCGAACGACGCCGCGTTTTGGTTCGACCACCAAAGAAGGCAGCAAATCGCCGCGATAATCGGCGCGCAAATCGCCAGCCGTTTCGAAATCGGTTTTTGGTCGATTTTCATCATTTCCGCGAGCGTCAGGCGCATACTCCGCATCGCGGTGTCTCCGGAGGTGATCGCCAGCACGACGACCGCGACGACCGTCGTTTTCCCGAGCCAAGAACCGAGAAAATCTTCGGTAATTTTTGCCAACACGAGGTTTGGATTTTCCGCCATCAACGCCGGAACCTTGTTGTAAATCGCGAGCGCGGCGCCGGCCCAAATCATCGCGATCACGCCTTCGAGAACCATCATCCCGTAAAACGACGAGCGCGCTTGGCGTTCCGTCTTCATCGTGCGGGCGATAATCGGCGATTGCGTCGCGTGAAACCCGGACAAAATCCCGCAGGCGATCGTTACAAAGAGGCACGGGATAATCGGTTGCGTCAGTTTCCCCGTCTTAAACGCCTCCGACTCTTGCAGAATCGACGCGTCGCCGAAGCCGCGAATCAAAAGCGAAACCAAAAGCGCGCCGCTCCCGACGAGGAGAACGCCGCCGAAAATCGGGTACAGTTTGCCGATAATCTTGTCGACCGGAAACATCGTCGCGACAACATAATAGAGGAAAATCGCCCCGACCGCGCCCCAAAAGAACGGAATGTTCGGCAAAAACGTTTTGTCGATCAGGTTCGCCGGAACGTTGATGAAAACGGCGACGACCAGCGCGAGCAGAAAGACGGTAAAAGCGGAAAACGCGCGATAGTAAACGGCGCCAAGCGTCAACTTAATGAAATACGGCAGGTTCGCGCCCCGGTTGCGGAGCGACGCCATCCCGGCGATGAAGTCGTGCGTCGCGCCGCCGATAATGTTCCCGATCGGAATCAGCAAAAAAACGATCGCGCCGAACTTAATTCCCGCGATCACGCCGATTACCGGCCCGACGCCCGCGATGTTCAGCAGCTGAATCAACATATTTTTCCAGTGCGGCAAGACGACGTAATCGACCCCGTCCGCCTGCTTAATCGCCGGCGTCGTTCGGTCGTCCGGGCCCAAAACCGACTCGACGAAACGCCCGTAAGTCAAGTAACCGAC
>JAFSFF010000513.1 GCA_017435375.1 Thermoguttaceae bacterium | reverse complement strand
TATCCTTCGCGAGTCATCGGAATCGGATCGTTCATGACTACCTTGTTACTTCCTTTCTCTCGTTTATTAATAGCGCGAAGGCGCGCGACCGCGACGGACGCGCGCCGGCGACGAGAACCTTCGTCCTCGCAACGACGTTCGTTCTTATATTTTACCTTAAATCTAACGTTTGACAACCGCCCTAGCGTTTAACAACCGTTAATTTATTGCGAATTACGCCGATCGCTTTGACGACGATTTCCGCGCCCGTCTTATCCTTTCTCGGAAGCTCTATATTTACGGTCGCTCGCGACGTAAAATCGTCGGCGACGCCGTCCGTCAAATTATATTTTCCGTCGATATCGATTTTAATCGTCGCGCTAGCTCCGGCGGTCAAATCGACGTCGAGAACCGCTTCGGCGGCGACGTTCGCTTTCGGTTCGGCGCGTTTTAAGGTTTTCAGCTCGCAATCCAGAACCAGCTTTTTCTCGCCGATCACCGGAAGCGCGAACGGAGTCTCGGTCGTCCAGCGATCGCCGACAGCCACCGGCTTCCGCGGAAGCGGATAAGCGATCGGGTCGAAAATTTGGGCGATATTTCCCGGAGTCGCCACCGTCGTCTTAATATGTTCGACAAAATATTTTTCGCTCTCGCTTTCGCCGACGGGAAGCGTTTTCGCGAACTCGTCGCAACCTTCGACTTTAACGACTTTGCCGTCTTTCAGCTCGACGACAAACTCGCTTTTCATCAATTTCGCGAACACGTCCTTCATCAGTTCGTCGCCGCGCAACGGATTGTCGCTGTCGTAATACGCGATATCGGCGCCGTCGCTTTGCAGTCGAATCATCACGCGTTCCGCTTTCAACTTCAAGACGCGAACGCCGTCGGCGCGCAACGCTTCGGACTCGACTTGCCAACTGAAAGTCGCTCGAGTTTGAGCGCGCGCCAGCACTTCGCGCCCGTTTTGCTCGACGTAAGAAACGGACGTTTCTTGAAGCGCGGAGTAGCGTCCTTCGTTCCAAGCGTTTTTAATTTCGACGGTTCCGTCCGCGGCGCGCGCGACGCCGGAAAAGATCGCCGCCGTTCCCAACGTCGCCCAAACGCCCAGCGCGATCGCGCCCCATTTCATCGCCGTCCATCTTTTAATCATAATATTATTCTCATTTAAAACATTTTTAGATTTCAACAAGGAAGCCGCCTTTAACAACGGTCGCACACTTAAAGACGTCGGCGCTTTTTCGCGCGTTCTCCAGTGTTTTCAGTCGACAATTCCCATTTTTTCTTTATTTTTTGAAAAAACTTCCATTATCGTTAAAAAACCTACGAACGCTATATTTTATCGCGCCGATTTCAACTTTCTCGAATCGCGCAACGCCGTTTCGCGAGAATCGTCCCTTTTCCGCTCGACGTTTTTCCTCGAATCGGAAGGCCGTCTCGCGCCGAATCGATTAACGATACGGCGGGAGATAACGGCGCGGCGTTTCAAGAATTAAAACGACCGGCGCCGCGTCGAGGAGCCGTCCGCCGTCGTTCCTATAAACGGCGCAAAAGAGACGACCGCCGCGTTCGCAAGGCGCCGCGTTCGATTATCGATACATCGGAAGATAACGGTACGGCGTTTCAAGAATTAAAACGGCCAGCGCGGTATTGAGGAGTCGTCCGCCGTCGTTCATATAAACGTCGTAAAAGAGCCAACTGCCGCGTTCGCAATCGTCGACGCCGACCGCCGCCGAGAGCCCGCCGCCGCGAACTTGCGTCGCGACCAAAAAATCGCGCAACTTCGCAAAGCGTTCGCTCCAAAGTTCGCCGCCGTAATGATGAAGCGCAAGCGCCGCGTAATAGGAAAAATAGAGATTATGGATAAAGCGGTCGCCGCGAAAATACGTCTTCCCGCGCTCGCCTCGCGATCCTTTGGCGGCTTTTTTCCAAATCGAATTCGCGTCGTCGATCCAATCGGCGATCCGTTCCGCGCCGGCGTCGAGAATCGGCGTTCCCGGCGTCGCGCCGACGTACTCTCGCGCCAACACGCCGACGGCGGTCGTTCCCCAGCGCTTCGAAACGTCCTCGTCGGTCGATTTCATATAGCGATACGAACGCCCGTTTTTCTCCATTACCGTATCGAGAAAATTCCCGACGCGGTACGCGATCGACGGTTTCAACGCGAATCCGGCCGAGACGCCCGACTTCAGCGCCATCAACTGCCAACCGAGAACCGACGTGTCGCCGGAAACGTTCGGATGGAACCCGACGTCGCCCGGGTAAAGGTAACGCCAGCCGCCGTCGTTCAGTTGCCCGGCGACGATCAACTCGAGTCCGCCTTCCGCCAACGGTCGCAACGCTTCGTCGCCGGTCATTTCAAACGCTTCGCAGATCGTGATGACCGCGAGCGCTTGAACGTAAGACGACCCCGCCGCGACCAAATCGGCGCCGGGCGCGAAATCGCGAAAGTCGATCCCGTTTTCCGTCCGTTTCGCGCGGTACGACAAGAAACGCAAGCCGGACGCGACGGTCGTTTGATATTTGTTCTTTTTAACGTGATCGTATCCGGCGCCCAAAAACGGGAGGAGCGCGATCGCCGTCGCCGCGTTGCGACTCGGATGCAGCGACGCGCGGTACGTCGGGCCGCCGACCGAAGCCGACGTCGCGGTCGAGTTCGAACAGCCTTCGCAAGCGCCGCCGCGACCGTTCGAGTCCTCCGCCGTCAAGTCGAACGACCAGCCGCCGTCCGGGAGCTGGTGCCGCGCCAACCAGTCGAGACCGCGCTCGACGGCGTCTTCGCTCTCGTCGGTAACGTCCCCTTCGCGACCGGGCGCTCCGCGACGCCGCGACGCCGCCGTCCGCGCCTTCGTCGTTCCGGTCGCCGAATAAAACGGAACGCCGCCCCCGATTTCGCTCGGCGCCGACTCGCCGACTTCCGCAAGAGGCGCCGCTTCCGCCGCGCCGTCGTTTTGCGCCGTCAAATCCGTTAAAGACCGCAAAGTCTCTTCCGCGAGCGCTTGCTCCATTTCTTCGACCGCGTCGTCGAGCGTTTCGTTAACGTCCGGAATCGTTTCAAGCGTCGTTTCGGCGGTCGCGGAATCCCCGGCTTCGTCGACGAAATCGAGTTCGCTCGGCTCCGGCGCGAAACCGCTCTCCGTCCAACCGATCGGTCCGACGCGAACCTGAAGCGCGATCGACGCCAAAATCAAAACAAGAATCAAATGCAAGAAAACGCTGACGAACGCGCCCAAATTCCGCCGCGTCGTCGCCCAACGCCAAAGAATTTGCGCCGTCGAAAGCTCCCGCCAACGCGCCGGAACGGGAAAGAGCCCGAAAATTTTGCGCGTCTTATTTTTTTTACCCAAACGGCGCCGACGACGCGTCTCCGGCGAAAAAGAGTCGCCCGAAACGCCCCGACGCGCGAGTTCCGCTTCGTCGAAATCGTCCTCGCCGACGATAATCGGCGGAACGACGACGCGGCGCGGCTCCTCGACGTTCGGCTCTCGCGGGCTAAAATCTTGTTCGTTTTGCCCGCTTTGCCGCTTCTCCGAGACCTCCGCGCCGTCAAAAACGTTAAAATCGTTAAAATCGCCGTCGTTTTTCGCGCCGTTCATTTCCGTTTTCCTTCGTCGTTCCCCGACGCGACGACGTACGAGTCGCGCTTCGAACGCATTCTCTCAACCAAAAGAACGACGCGGCGGCGTTTTAGCGCATCTCCATCTCGATGTAGTCGGTTTTCGGGTTCCCGACGTACAACTGGCGCGGCCGCATAATCTTCGCGCCCTCGGCGAAGTGCTGTTCCTTCCATTGCGCGATCCAACCGGGCAAACGACCGATCGCGAACATCACCGTAAACATATCGGTCGGAATCCCCATCGCTCTTAACAAAATACCGCTGTAGAAGTCGACGTTCGGGTAAAGTTTGCGGTCGACGAAGTACGGGTCTTTGAGCGCCTTCTCCTCCAACTTCCG
>JAFSFF010000054.1 GCA_017435375.1 Thermoguttaceae bacterium | reverse complement strand
GGCTTGATCGCCGACGCGACGCTCGTTCGTTACTGCGCCGGACACCCGGTCGAATACGCGACGGTCGCGATGTTTTGCGTCGGGCTTTGCGATTTGAGCTTCAAGCTCATCCGTTCGATTCGCGAACGTCGCGCGCTCGACGGCGGCCTTTTCCCTCCGAAACGCGCCGAAAAAGAACCGCTCGCCAACGTCGACGCTTACCTGAAAACGCTCGACAAAGCTCGCGCCGTTCGCGGCGATTCGACGTTCCTGCGCCGATTGCGCGACGCGCTCGACTTCCTCAAATACGGCGGTTCCCCGGACGACCTCGACCAAGAGTTGCGTTTCCTCGCCGACGACGCGTTCGACCGACGCGAAACGGAGTACGGCCTCGTCAAAGCGTTCATTTGGGCGATCCCGATTCTCGGCTTTTTAGGCACCGTTCTCGGTATTACCGTCGCGCTCGGAAGTCTCGACTTAACGCGACTTGAAACGACCGGCGAAATGTTGGCCGCCGGGCTTAAAATCGCGTTCGACACGACGGCGCTCGCGCTCGGGCTCGTTTTCGTCCTTTACTTCCTCCTTTATTTTTCGCGCCGCCAAGACGCCGCGCTCGGCGCCGACGTTTCTCGCTTAGTCGACGCGGAACTGAAAGGCCGTTTTATCGCCGACGAAACGCAAGCCTCCGTCGACGCCCGCCAAACGGAACTCGACGCGACCAAACGCGTTCTCGCCTCGGTCGCCGAATCGTTCGAAGAAACAACCCGAAAACAAACCGCGCTTTGGAGCGAAGCGAACGCCGCCGTCGCGCAAAAGAGCGCCGAGCTTTCCCTCGACGCCGCGCAACGTTTCGCCGCGTCGCTCGACAAAGCCCTCCGCGACGGTTGCGACGGTTGGGCGCAAACGCTCGCCGAAACGCAGCGCCGCTTCGTCGAAGAGTCGCTCCGTCCGGCCCTCGACGCCGCCGCGCAAAACGCCGCTCGACTCGACGCGCTCGAAGAAAAACTCGCTCGCGAAACGGAAGCGCTCGGCGCGACGCTCCGCGCTTGCGCCGACGTCGCCGCGCTCGAAGACCGGCTCGCCCGCTCGCTCGAAAAGATCGCCGAAGTCGGCGCGTTCGAGAAGACGCTCAACAACCTTTCGGCGACCGTTTGTCTTCTCAACTCAAGACTTGCGTCGGCTCCGATCGCGCCGAGCGCCGCCGACGCCCAACCCCGCGAAACCGCTCGACTCCAAGCGGAAGCGTTCGCCGCGCTCGACGCGCTCGAAAGCGATCTCGACGCCGCGAATCCGACGACGCCCGAGCCGACCGTTTTGCCGGTCTCCGATCCCGCCGTCGCCGCGCCCGCGCCTCGTTCGCCGCGCTCGACGCTCGGTAAAAAACGCTCCGCTTAACCGTTCCTTTCGTTTTTCCGCGCCGGACGCCTTTAACTTTCCGTTTTCAACGTTTAAAACACTCCGCCGATGAAACGTCGTTCCAACGCCGCCGACGAAACGGTCTCCCTGTTCCCGTTTCTCGCCGTTCTCCTCTGCACGATGGGAACGCTCGCGCTGATTTTCGCGATCGCGTCGCAAAACGTCGCGCCGGAAGGGAGCGTCGACGCGACGTCGGTCGCCGACGCCGATTCGGCCCCGTCTTCGGAACGCGTCGACAATTCGGATGGTCTCGACGCGGAATACGCCGCCGCGCTCGCTCGAACCGGCTCCGCGCCGCTCGAAGAATTGACGGCGGAAACCGAGTCGCTCGTTTGGTTTCTCGACGAATTGAACGGCGTCAAAACGCGAACGCAAACCGCGCTCGAAAAAGAGCGCGCTCGTCTCGCCGCCGCCGAAAAGGCGCTCGCCGGTCTCCGTTCCGAAGCGTCGATCGCAAAAAAACGACTCGAAACGCTTCGTTCCGAAACGATCGCCGACGCCGACGAAGACGCGCTCGCGCTGCGGGAGAAAATCGACGCGCTCGACGCCGAAATCGAACGTCTTCTCGCCGAAACGAAAGAACTTCGCGAAAAAAACGCCGACGCGAAACGCTCTTACGCGATCCTTCCTTATCAGGGCAAAAAAGGCGTTTTCCGCCGTCCGATTTACGTCGAGTGCAACGAACGCGGCGTTTTTCTCCAACCGGAGGGCGTTCCGTTTCTCTCGACCGACTTCCTCTTGGCGCGCTATCCCGGCAATCCGTTCGACGCCGGTTTGCGAGCGGCGGCGCGGCGTTTCGTCGAACTTAGCGGCGAAAAGACCGCCGACGGCGAAACGGTCGAACCTTATCCGCTTTTGATTATCCGGCCCGGCGGCGCGAATCGTTATTATTCGGCGGTCGCCGCGCTCGCGTCTTGGGGAGGCGACTTCGGATACGAGTTCGTCGACGACGATCAAGAAATCGCTTATCCGGCGCCGGACGCCGTTCTCGCCGACGCGGTTCGCGAACAAACGGAGTTTTCGCGCCGACGCTTAGCCGTTCAGTTGGCGGCGCTGACGTCGGCGCGCAACGCGACGGCGGCGTTCGCGGGCGCTTCGCGGTTCCGCGGCAACGGTTCCGGCGACGCCGCGCCCTTCGGCGGTTCCGACGGCGACGACGGCGCTCCCGCGTCGGCGCTCCAAGCGCGCTTAGGTTCGCAAGTCAAACTCGGCGGCGTCGGAGGTCTCGGCGGTTTCGGCGCGCCTTCTCCCGACGGCGCGGTCGCGACCGACGCTTCGCGACGCCGAGACGGCGGCATTCCGGTCGGCGTCTCCGGCCCGCTCGACGCGGCGCTCGCGCTCGGTTCCCCCTCCGCGTCGGGCTCGGGAGCCGATTTCGGTTCCGCCGACGCGTCCGGCGTTCCGCTTCCGGGATATTCCGGAGACTTCGCGCAATTTATGCGTCCCGCGCCGACCGCGTCGCCCGCCGAAACTTCGTCGTTCGCGTCAAACGCCCCAAGCGCTCAAAACGCTCAAAACGCTCAAAGCGGTCGAAACGCCGAGCCTTCCCCGCCCGCCCAAACCGCCGACGCCGCGACGCTCGCCGAATCCTCGCAAGGCGCCCGACTCGCAATACCGAACGTCGCCGCGCAAACGTCGCAAACGCTTCCGTCTGCGTCGCCCGCCGAAACCGCGCCGACGGCGCAAACGTCGTCGACGCCCTTCCTCGCGCAACTTCAAGGAACGCCGCAAAACGCCCCAAACGCGCAAACCGCCGCGCCGAAAATCGACGCCCGTCAAACGCTCGGCAACACGACCTTCGGCGCCGGCGCGACCGGCTCCTCCGCGTCCGGAACGTTGGCCGACTCCGGCTCCGGCGCGACCTCGACTCGCGTCGAAGCGACCGCGCCGAAAAAACCGGCGTCCGACCGCCCTTCGGCCCGCGAAAACCCGAACGCGATTCGCATTTCGGACGAGCTGCGCCGCCCGTCGCAACAGGGGCTCGAACGCGGAATCCGCGTCCTTTGCTCCGCCGACGCGATCGTTTTCCCGAAACAACCCGGCATGCGCGCCGCGACGTCCGTTTCGCTCTCCGCCGACGCTCCGCTCGCCGCCGTTCAACGCGAACTTTCGGACGCTATCGTCTTATGCGTCAAGAGTTGGGGAGTCGCCGGACGCAATATGTACTGGGCTCCGTTCCTCAAAGTCGAGGTCGCGTCGAACGGCGCGGAGCGATTCCGCGAATTATCGGAATTTTGCCGAACGCAGGGTCTGGCGGTCGTTCGCGCCGAACAAGCCGATTGAGACGGTCGCAACGAAAACGCCAAACTCGCGCGTCGGCGGGAATCCCCGGTCTTGCCGTTTGGTTCGAATATTTAGTCTTTGCTGGATTCCGACGAAGAAAAGCGCGGGCAAGTCGCCAAATTCGTTGAAAATGCGCTTGTCTCTCTTTTAAAATCGGGTAAATTATCTATAAAGAAACGTCGCGGTCGCCGAGCGGGTCTAATTTTCTCGACGGCGCGCCGCGTTCGAATCGAAGCACGTCCCGTTTCCCCCCCTTGGGCGTCTTTGCGCGCGTCGCTTTTTCGGCGATCTTTCCGCGTTTCCGTTTCTTTTCCTTATTTTTCGTCGACGACGTTTTTTCCCGAGCGGCCTTTTCCCGTTGTTTTTTCGACGGCGGACGCGGCGGGCGGAGGCGTATTGTCGACGCGGTTCCGCCGACGCGCGGGCCGTTTCGTCGTTTCCCTTTATTCGTCGATCGCCGTTATGAACTTCGATTTCGAAAAAAACAACGCCGCCCGCCGTCTCGACCGCGAAGCCGACGCCTTGTGGGAAAACGCCAAATTGCGCGACGAAGTAAAAGAATACCTCGACGATTCGGCTTTTCGTCGTTTTGGTCGCCTTAGCGTCGAAGAAGAAAACGAATATCTGCGCGAAACGCTCGCTTGGGAAGGCGCGCCGATTCAACCGGTCGCCGATTGGTTGGACGCGACTTGGCGTCCGTTGAATCTTTCGTCGGCGTCGGAAACGGAGGTTTTGTCGGCGTTGCTCGATCTTTTGGAGCGGTTGCGTCGTTTGAATCACGAGATTTGGCGCGCGGATCACCTTTCCGATCGTCGTTTGTACGAATTGATCGTTCGTCGGATTCTTCCGTGTAAATTGAAGCGCTTGACGTCGCCTCGTTCGCCGAACGTTTGGAATTTTGAATTTTACACGGAAACCGAACTTTTGGACGCGTCGGACGAATCGAATTGGCTGACGTACTACGCGACGCCGGAAGAACGCCTTCTTTGGTCGCAAGAACACAACGTCGCGCTTCCGCAACGGAAAACGCCGCCGTTCGCGCGTCGTTTTCCGCCGTTGGACGGCGGTTGCGGCGACTGCGGCGACTGTCGTTAATCCGTTCGCCCGTTCGTTCTTTTCCGTTCTTGTTTTCCGTCGATAAAAAAGCGCGCCGACGCCGGTTTCCCCGTTCGTCGACGCGCTCTTATCGTTTTAAGTCGCCGTTACTCGCCGACGTCGTCCGCGTTTTCTAAATCGTCGCTCTCCTTGTTCAATCGAACCACTCTTCCCAATTATCGTCGTCGGCCTCGATCGCGTTCAACTCGGCTTCCCAGTCGCTCGGTTCTTCCACCTCGTCGTCAATCTCGGAGACGATTAAATCTTCCCACTCAAGCGTCTCTTGCACGACGCAATCCGGCCCGACGACCGTTCCGACGCCCCGATCGCGCGGCTTTTCCCAATAATCTTCGTTGAGCTCGGCCTCCAGTTTGTCCTCCCAGTCGATCGATATTTCAAAATCGTCGGCGGTCATTTCCCGCCATTTATCCCAATTTTCCAACGCTAGCTCCGCGTAACGCTTAACGCACGGCTCGTCGCCGCTCGCGGCTTGCAACATATACTTTTTAGCCTCTCTATAACTTTGTCGACCGCCGACGCCAACGAGACGACACCAACTTAACGCGAAACTCGCCAACGTTTTCAACTCGTTTATCTCATCGTCTTTGGCGGCCTGCCGAAGCCAAACGCATCCCGTTTTTGCGTTGATTCCTTCGCCGAGCGCCTTCAGGGCGACGTCGAGTTGCTCGCCTAATTTTGCGCACTTCTCTTCGTCGGTAAAACCGTCCGAACCGAGTTCAACGCAAAGGCTGTCAAACTCTAAAAGCGCGCCCAAATACAGCTGCCGGCGTCTTATTTCTTCTAAAAACCCGTTAGCGCAAACAAAGGGCAAATCGTCGACGGCTAAAACCGTCTTCATTTTCTCCGGCAATTCGTTCCATACGGCGGCGATCCCCGTCAAAACGCGCGCCTCCTTATTCCCGGACTTCGCGGCTTTTCGGAGCCAATACGCCGTCTTTTGCGGATCGCTCTTAGTATCCCAAAAGCTCATCATTCCCAAACTACGCAACGCGCTATCGCTCCCAAGGCGCGCGGCGGCCTTATACAATCGCGCCGCTCTAAGTTTATCTTTTTTAACGCCTTCTCCCCAGTTATACATCGCCCCTAAATTTAAAAATCCGTTAATATGTCCTTGCTTCGCCGCTTTTACGAACCAACGCCTCGCTTCTCCTCGATAAAAAACTTTTTCGTAATAACACAATCCCAATCGATTCATCGCGTCGGGATCGGGCATCGCCATTTCTTCCGCCGCCTTACGATATAAGCGTTCCGCTTCGTTCAAATCCTTGGGCGCGCCCCACGCGTTTTCGTAACAGCGTCCGAGTTGCGTTACGGACTCCGCGTCTCCCGCTTCCTCTCCCTTGCGGTACCATTTCAGAGCCTCTTCGTAATTTTTTTCATTACGTTCGTAATCTCCCAATACGCGATACGCGCGAATATATCCTCGTTTGGCGGCGCGTTCCAGCAATCGTTTCATTTCGCCGACGTCGCTCTTCACGCCGTTTTTCGAGTAAAAACGCATCGCTAAATTAAACATTGCCTTCGGGTTGCCCAAATCGACGGCGCGCCGGAACAACTCGAACGCTTTTTCCTCGTCTCGAGCGACGCCTTCGTTATTGCAATAACAATTCGCTAAGTAATCAAGGGCGACGGAATGATTTAACTCGGCGGCCTGTCGCAACCAGCGGACGTTTTCCTCGTAATCTTTGTTAAGATAATAATGACAGCCTAGCGCAACCATCGCGTCGGCGATATCATTTTCCGCCGCGTCGCGATAGAGTCTAAGAGCTTCGTCGATATCCTTTTTAACGCCTATTTCATAATAATAACAATTTCCTAAATGGTACGTCGCATACTTTACCCCTAGCTTCTCCGCTTGACGTAAATATCGCGTAGCTTCTTCGTCGTTCTCCTTATCGCCGTCGGCGTAGTAATAAGCGCCCAACTTACCAATCGCCCAGGGGTCGCCTTTTTCGACGCTTTTTCGATACCAATAGAGCGCTTGTTCGTCGTCTTTCTCGACGCCCTTTCCTAGGTAATAGTCCTCCCCCAACGCTCGCATCGCGAACGCCCCTCCGGCCTCCGCGTATTCTCGATCTTTTCGGAACGCGCGTTCGCGCCACTTTGCCGCCGTTTCTTCGTTTAACAAGGCGCCGCAACCGTTTTCGTAACAGATCGCGACCATTTCGAACGCAGGTCGGTAATCTTGCTCCGCGGCCCGACGGAATAACTCCAACGCTCGCGCTTGATCTTTTTTAACGCCTCGACCGGTAAAATAACACCATCCGGCGCCGACCATTCCTCTCGGTTCGTTCCATTGGGAAGCAAGCTCGTAAAGTTGCAACGCTTTTTGCAAATCTTTATCGACGCCGTGTCCGAATTCATAACAGGTTCCAAGAAACGCGACGCCGATTCCCTCGTTTTTATTTTTCGCAATTTCCAATTCTTGGAACGCTCGATCGTAATCGCGCTCGACCCCCAAACCGTAGTAATAGCAAAGCCCCAAATTTACGCGCGCAAACGAACAATTCAACTCGATCGCGTCGTTATACAGTCGAATCGCCTCGGCGTAATCGCATTCGACGGCCAAGCCGTTGGCGCGCATACCGCCCCAATTCACGAGGCCGAGCGCGCACCGCTTTGCGGCAAGCCGCCAATACTTCGCCGCCGCGTCGAAATCCGCCACGGTTCCTCGCCCGTTGTAACAACACCGTCCCAACAGATTCAAAATCAACGGGTCGCCGTCGTTTTCCGCCAACTTTTGCAACTTTTTAAACGACGCTTCGTGAAGTCGTTTCGCCTCCGCTTCGTCTTTGCGAACGGCCAAACCGTTTCTATAGCAGTCCCCTAAGACGTTTTGCGCGACCGGATTTTCGTCCCCCGCTCGACTCGCCCAGTAAACCGCTTGTTTAAAGTCCGGCGGCGTCGCTTCGCATCCGCAGTAATAAAGAAACGCCAACTCCGCTTGCGCGTCGCGCAAACCGGCGTTCGCGGCTTTCGTCAAGAGTTCTAGCGCGCGAAAACCGTCGATTTTCGTCCCGTCGAGCCCCCACGCCAACGCGCGCCCTTCGCGAAACCACTCTTCTCTATTCGGCGCGCTTAAATAAAAGTCGGCGCCCGCGACCATATGGCACGTCGGACTCTGCGGCGTTTTGAAAACTCTATCCTCTTCCTTGTCGGTTCCGCTCTTCTCTTTTTTCCGAAGCGCCCCCACGTATTTCGAGGTCGCCGCCGAAGCGTACCCTCCGACTTCGACGAGCGAAAGAGAACCGTCTTCTTTCCGTTTTTTATCCAGCCCTTCGACTAAAAAATGGGTAAACACGCCGCCGGAAAAGTCGCCGCCGTCCATTTCGTAACTCGTTTCTCGAGCGGAACAACTTTGCAACGTTATCAATCCGGTCGGTTCCAATTTAACGTCTCCCCAGAACGTTCCTTGCGCCGTCGTTCCCCAAGTCGCCGCCGTCGTTCGGCACGCGTCGACGATCAACGCTTTCGCCTTCGCCGGAACGTTTCGCAAGCTCTCCGCCAGCGCGGTAATCGACGTCGCCGTCGCCGCGACCAACGCGCCTTTTTCCGTCAACGCGACGTCTTCCGGCGCAAACGCCGTTTCGCCGCTCGCCGTCGCGAAACCGTGCCCCATTAGCGCGACTAAAACCGTTGAATCCTCGTCGCATCTTTGGAGAAATAGCGCGAATTCTCTCTCGATATTGGCGCGCGTCGCTCGTTTCGCCGCCTCTTTTTCTTGGTCGCTCGACAACAGCGTTAAGACGTTTTCCTCCGGAACGCCGACTTTTTCGATCAACGCGTTTTTGAGCTTCAAAACGTCGGAACAGGCGTAACGCAAATCGGACAACGCGGCGCCGTCGTTTTGATAATCGTCGACGCCGACCAAAAAGACGAAGATATTTTCCGCGTCGTTTTCGCTCCCAAGTCCGCGTTCCAGTCGAGTCCATTCCGCCCAAGACGTCGGAACCGCCGGAAAGTCCGGATGGGGAAACGGTCGCTTCGGCCAAAATCGAATCGCCAACGCGCACGCGACGATAATAACAAAAACCAATTGCGGAGCCGCCGACGTTAACCTTTCTTTAAATCGCTTCATTTCTTTTTCACTCTTCGCGTCTTTTACAGAAAATAGCGTTTGCCGCGCCGTCGCTTGACCGTTAGATAATTGCGCCGAACTTACGCGCCGCGACGTTTTTCTTTCAGTATAATCTCAAACGCCGTTTTTTACAAGTTTTTAGAAACGCGCCGCTTGCTCAAACGCGTTAAAAATAACGCCGAGCGTCGACGCAATAAGAAAAAACGTCAAGACACAAAAAAAGCGTCCGCCGACCGAAATCGACGAACGCTTCTTTTCAAACTACCCGACAGGGATTCGAACCCCGACAAAGGGAACCAAAATCCCTTGTGCTACCGTTACACCATCGGGTAATTACACAATCATTATAACCCCAAAACGAAACCGCGCAAGGGGGAAAATCGAAAAATCCCGCAAATTTCTGCAAAAAACGCTCGACCGTCCGAACGCGAACGCCGTTTTTTCTCTATTTTCCCTATTTCGCCCTCAATCGCCGTTTCGTCGCCGCCGCGCTTTTCGACCTTTGCGCGTTCTTTCTCTCCTCTTTTCCGCCGATTTCCCGCGACGTCGGTTCTCGCGCCGCCCTACGTTCGAGCGCCGCCCCGACAAGGCAAACGCCGAGCCACAAAAAAAAGCGTCCGCCGACCGAAATCGACGAACGCTTCTTTTCAAACTACCCGACAGGGATTCGAACCCCGACAAAGGGAACCAAAATCCCTTGTGCTACCGTTACACCATCGGGTAATTACGCAATCATTATAACCCGAAACCAAAACCGCGCAAGGGGGAAAATCGAAAAACCCGCAAATTTCTTCAAAAAACGCCGTTCGCACGACTCGCGCCCTTTAACGCGACGCCCGGCCAAGGGTCAAACTCAAGCGCCGCCGTTTAACGCTCCGGCGAGATAATCGCGACGGTCGGGTCGGAGTCGAGTTCGTCCGTTTCTTGCGCCTCGATTTTGTTCCCGCGCTCGTCGAACTTGACGTCGGCCAGCGCCGTTTTGCGGTTCGCTACCGACAGGAGACGCATATAAATTTCGCCCGGGCTTTGACGGCGCTTCACCGTCGCCGCCGCCTCTTCCGGCGTCTCCGCGACCGTCGCAAAGCGCTCCTTCGCCAAGCGTTCCGAGAAGTCGCCGCGGTTGATCTCCGCCAACGCCTCCGCGATCTCCGGCAAATAACGCAAAAAATACGCCCGACGCGAACCGGCTTGCTTCACCTTTTCGCGACGCTTCAAAAAGATTCCGAGTTTGCGTCCGACCGTTTGCAACGCCAAACGCAACTCCTTTTGAATCTCCGGATACGCCGCCAACGCCTCTTTCGACTCGCTCGTATACGGCGCCCAAACGCTCGCGAAGTGCGCCATAATGGTGATCGGGCCGCGCGGAAGCTGGTTCTTCGTCTGTTGCAAGCCGTACGACCGCCAGTTCGTCTGCATAATCGTCTGCGTAATAGCGCAAGCGCCCGCTTGGAACTGGAGCGGAACCCGGTTCGCGTACCGGTAAACCGACATATTTTGGCCTTCCGACAAGTTCAGCGTTTGCAACGAATTAAGCAACGCCTCGAACTCGCGCGGCGTCAACTTCGGCGGCGACACGCGGGGACGAATGTTCGCGTTTTTGATGATTTTGTCCGCGCCGTCGAACCCGATTCCGTCGAACGTCGACGTTAAAAACTGCCGAATCGTCCGCGCGTCGCTTTCCGAAATCGCCTCTTTAAGCGTTTCGCGGTCGATCTTTTGCGTCGACGGGCCGCCGCCGTACGCGAGTCCGACTTCGATTTGGAACGGGTTGCCGCGGTAAACTGCGGGCGGACGCGTCGCCGCGACGAAAAATTCGCCCGGAACGATCTTTTTCAACCCGGCCAAGATGTTCTGTTCGCCGATCGGAACGACGCAGTCGCTCGACGGCGCCGGGATTTTCGTTTCGCCGATCGCAGCAAACAACTTCGACACGTCGTCGCGGGAAAGCGTTTTCGGGTCGACGCGGCTCGAGAGCCCGGCCTTTTCGCAGATCGCGCGAGCC
>JAFSFF010000512.1 GCA_017435375.1 Thermoguttaceae bacterium | reverse complement strand
GTCCGGCGCGACGGCTTTCGTCCAATCGGAGTAAACGCGCGGCCAAGGTTGGAAAGCGCGATATTTGTCGACGAGCGCCGCCGACGGAAGCGTCCAATCGATTCGGCCCTCTTCTTTGCGCAATTTCGGCGCTTTCGTCGCTTGCAAGTCGTTTTGCGGAAGCGGTTTAATTTCGCCCGATTCGATTCGGTCGATCGCGTCTAAGACGAGCGGAGCGCCGATTTCCGAGAGGCGCGTTTCGATTTCGACCGCCGTTTCGTCGAGCGTCGGGAAGTAGGAGTCGACCGCGACGATCGGCCCGGCGTCGACTTGCGGCTCGATGAAGATGACGCTGACGCCGAGTTCGCGTTCGCCCGCTTCGATCGCGCGGTTGATCGGAGCGGCGCCGCGGTATTTCGGTAGGAGCGAACCGTGCAGGTTGACGCCGCCAAATCGCGTCGCGGCAATGACTTCCGGCGATAAAATTTTGCCGTAATCGCAGATGAAAATCAAGTCCGCGTCGAAACTTTTGACGAGCGCGACGCCTTCGGGCGAGTTAACGTCCTCCGGGTCGAAGAGCGGGACGTCCGCCAAAAAGTCGGCCGCGGCGGCGCGAATCGGCGGGATTCCGGCTTTTTTATCTTGGCGTTTGGCGCGAATCGGCATCGCGACGAGCGCGACGATTTCGTGTTGGGAAGCGCGGAGCGCCCTGAGCGTCGGGAGGGCGAAACCGCCGTTGGCCATCGCAACGATTTTCATAACGTCGTCCTTGGGGGTAAGCGGAAAAAAACGGGCGAAGCGCGGGCGAAACCGCGTCGAATCTTCATTATATCTTAAGGCGCGATTTTGACAACCGGCGCCGATTCGACGCAAAACATAAAGAGAGGGCGAAGAGAAAATTGAAAAAAATTTGTTTTCGCGGCGAAAAAGTCGTTGATTTTTGGCGTCGCGTCGGGTAAAATAAGGGCGTTTCGACGATTTCCGTCGAGTTTCCCCATTTGTTCGCTTTTAATTAAGGAAAAGAAGATGTCGCTGAAGTTTTGGAAAAAAGCGTCCCTTTTCGCCGCGTCCCTTGCGTTGACGCTGACCTTCGCCGTTGGCGCGTCCGCGCAAGATAAAATCCGCACGGTTATCATCGACGGGCAAAACAACCACAACTGGAAAGAAACAACGCCGTACCTCGTGAAGATTCTCGAAGACGCGAAAATGTTCGACGTCGACGTCGCGACCGCGCCGGGCAAAGGCGGCGATATGTCGAAGTTTAACGTCGATTTCTCGAAATACGATCTCGTCGTGATGAACTACAACGGCGACCGTTGGAATCCGCAAATGGACAAAGCGTTCGTCGAATTCGTCAAAAACGGCGGCGGTTTCCTCAGCTATCACGCCGGGAACAACGCGTTCGCGAACTGGCCGGCCTTCAACGAAATGATCGCTCTCGGCGGTTGGGAAGGGCGCAACGAAAACAGCGGCCCGTATCTCTACCTCGATAACGACGGCAACGTCGTTATCGACGCGGTCGAACCGGGCCCCGGCGGCGACCACGGCCCGCAATGGGCGTTCCCGATCGACAACCGCGCGCCGGAACATCCGATTATGAAAGGACTTCCGAAAACGTTCCGCCACTGCGAAGACGAACTTTATCAACGTATGCGCGGCCCGGCGCACAACGTCGAAGTCCTTATGACCGCCTTCGCGCCCGCCGACAAACGCGGTTTGAACCGCCACGAACCGCTCCTGATCACCGTCCCGTACGGCAAGGGCCGCTGCGTCAACTATATGCTCGGACACGCCGGCAAGCAATGCGAAAGCGTCAGCTTCATCGTTCTTTTCCAACGTTGCGCCGAATGGGCCGCGACCGGCGCCGTTACGCAAGAAGTTCCGGCGGACTTCCCGGGCGCCGACGAACCGACGTTCCGCGACTTGCTGTAATCGGATTGCGCTCGCTTTTTAAGCGCCGCGTTAAAACGGTTTAACGATTGAACGGCTCGGCTCCCTTTCGCGGCGTCGAGCCGTTTTTTTGACGGCGGTTGAAAGCGGACGAAACGAAAAGAACGACGCGGCGTCCTTTGAAAAAAAGCTAAAGGGGGAAGAACGAGGAGAACGAGATGGAAACGTCGACGAAACAAACGCTTAACGAAAAAACGGAGCGGCTGTTCGATTGGTTCGACCGTAACGACTGCGCGGTCGCGTTTTCGGGGGGCGTCGACAGCGCGACGCTCGCCAAGGCGTTGGTTATCGCGACGGAGCGTCGACCGACGTTGACGACGGAAGACGGGACGGCGACGGGAGTTAGGAAGGCGCCGCCGACCGGATTTTTCGCCGTCGGCGCGACTTCGACCGACGAGGAAAAACGCGACGCCGGACGACTCGCCGCCGAGATCGGAATAGCGTTGCAAGTTTTGGAAACGCAAGAACTTAAAGACGAACGGTTCGTCGCCAATTCGCCGGAGCGGTGTTATTGGTGTAAGAAGATTCGGTTCGCGGAGTTGGGGCGGCTCGCGGTTGCGACGCTTCGAAGCGGCGAGGAAGGAGAAGACGGCGGAGCGACGCAAGACGTTAAAAAAACGGCGTTTCCGCTTGTTTTGATCGACGGAACGAACGCCGACGACGCGAACGATTTTCGACCGGGAACGAAAGCGGCGCGAGAGGCGGGCGTCCGAAGCCCGTTCGCCGAATTGGGGATAACGAAGGCCGAAATTCGAGCGTTGGCAAGGAATTGGGGGCTTTCCGTCGCGGAAAAACCGTCGAATCCGTGTTTGGCGACGCGAATCGGATACGGGCTTCCGCTCGACGTCGCGACGTTGCGTCGAATCGAGGCGGCGGAAATCGCGGTAAAGCGTTTCGGATTTTCGACTTGCCGCGTTCGCGTCGACGCGCCGGGCGCCGCTCGAATCGAAGTTCCGGAAGCTGAAATTGACGCGGCGTCGACGCCGAGCGTTCGGCGCGGGCTCGTCGGCGAGTTGCGAGGGCTGGGGTTCGCGTTTGTTTCGCTCGACCTCGAAGGGTTCGCGTCCGGCAAGGGAAATCGGATTCTCGACGCGTCGAAATCCGTTGGGAATTAACGCGTTGCGTCGGGAAAAACGGCGGTTTGCGCGTCGAATTGCGAATCGGCGTCGCGGCGCGATAACGGACGAACGAGGACGCGGCGCGAACCGATCCAATAACGTTCGCCGTCGGTTGCCGCGACGCGAACGACGCATTCGCCGGAAAAGTCGGCGGGAACGTCGATATTCGCTTGAAAACGCCCGTTTTGCGTTTCGACTTGCGACGCGGCGACAACGAAATTGTTCGCGGCGCGGTACGTCGCGTCAAACTCGGCGCGAGCTTCTTTCGATTCGACGAAAGTCTTGGAACGGCGCGGTTTGGCGACCGGAGAGCGGAAATCGGCGAGCAAAAGTTCGACGCGAACCGAAGTTTGACGTTTTGTCGCGTTTGGGACGACGCCCGAAATCGGAAGCGTTTGCGTCGAATAGACGATTTCCGGGGCTTCGACGGCGCAACGCTCCGGGAATTTAACGCGTAACAGCGGGTCGCCGAACAAGTTAAAGAGCGCGACGTGATCTTCGAGCTGTTCGTTTAATCGACTCGCGGTCGGATCGAAAATTTTGGCGGCGCGGTCGAGCGTTTCTCGAAACGATACGGCGTCGCGGCGAAGTTCCGCGTCGCGAGCGCTTTGTTTGAGGCGAGCGTTAAGGCGGGCGAGACCGGCGTTAATTTCGGCGACGCGACCGCGTTCTTCGGCGATTCGGCGTTCGGCGCGCGCTATCGGGTCGTCGAGCGTTTCGGCAAAGGTCGGCGGCGCTTCGGGTTGCGTTGGTTCGGTTGCTTTCCGCGGCGCTTCGTCGTCGAATTGGATTTCGGCGTCGTCCTGTTGCGGCGTCGCGTCGCTTTGGGGCGGTTCGAGCGTTTTTCGTTGGGCGCGAAGGAAGATTTCGCCGAGCGTTAACGGCTTGTCGTCGTTTGGGTTGGAAGCGTCGAACGCCGCGTCGAGCAAGGAAGAGCCTAAAACGCACATCCCGTAAGGCGCGGCGCGACGGCTTGCCGCGATCGCCGCGACCGGGCCGTTCGGCGAAAGCGCGACCGCTTCGGCGAGGCAAGGTTCGTTCGCGTCGTAAGCTCCGGCGTAACAAGAGAAAAAGAGCGCGATCGGCGCGGAATTCGGCGAGCGAAGCGACGGAACGTCGTCGATTTCAAAAACGCCGTAATCGCCGCCGGACGCGGTTGTTAAGCGGTCGAGCCCGAAAACGCGACCGTGTCCGAGGTAGACGAGGAAAAGGGAACCTTCGTTCGCGCGGTCGAGGAACGTTCGACCGAACGTCGGCGGATAGGGGCAAAATTCGCTTTTGAGGGAGCAGCGCGTCAACGAAACGGCGTACTCTTGCGGTAAAAATTCGGAAAAAAGTTGGCGCGACATGTTGTCGACGATTGTGTCGACGAAAGACGACAGGCCGGAAAACGCGGCGGACGGAGCGGCGGGCGCGTCGTTTGGAGACGTGCCGACGACGCTTAAATCGAGACCGTTCGGCCCGGCGACGACGTTGATTTTGCGCGTCCAATCGCCGACCGGCGACGCCGTTTCGTATCGAGCGATTTTCGCGACCAGCGCGGTTAACTCGGCGGGCGTTTCGACGGGAAAACGACCGAGCGGAACGTCCGGGACGCCGTCGTCGTCGAGATCGGAGTAAAACGAGTCGGTCGCGAGATGGTCTTCGGAGCCGAACGTTTGAACGACTTGCGGCGAGAGTCGCGGAGCGGGAACGACGTCGCGCCAACCGAACGGAGCGGAGAGGGTCGGGGCGCCGTCGCCGACGAGAACGACCGCCGCGACCGATTCGGGGCCCGGCTCGGCAAGGGCGAAACGGCGAATTTCGGCGCGCAACTCGTCCGGCGTCGCGACGGGAGCCGTTTGAATGCCGAAATCGATCGAGTCGTCGGAGCGCGACGCAACGCTAAGTCGAGAAATTTGGTACCCTTCCGCTTGGCGGCGTTCGAGCCAAGGTTGAAGCGCGGCGTCAAAGATCGGCGGCGAAACAACGAGAACGCGGCGAGCCGGCGGGGCGGTTGAACGCGCCGCGTCGTCGGCGAGGGGCGGTTGAGCGAACGAAGTCGGCGTTAAAAACGTTGCGACCGTTAGTATCTGCGCTAACGTTAAATTTCGCGCGGCTTTGAAAATAGGCGAAGTTTGGCGGCGAAAACGGAACGCGTCGGACATTGGCGATAAACGGCGTTGAAGGTTTAACGGCGAGTCGGCAAAAAGCGCGGTTCGACGAATTGAGCGGTCGGACGGAGCGTCGGAACGTCGGTCGACGGCGCGGCGGGAAGAGGCGACGCGACGGTTGGGGAAGCGGGAGCGCTTTCGAGCGGTCGCGCCGGTTGAACGTCTTGCGCCGGTCGCGACGTTTGGGCGTTTTGCGCCGGTCGCGGCGTTTGGGGAACTTCCGTAAGGGGCGCGGCGTTCGGAAGAGGAACGACGTCCGTCGAAAGGAAAACGTTCGGCGAAAGGCGCAACGCGTTCGGACGAGTCGGAAGAAGGAGGGACGCGAGACCGTCGTCCGCGAGTTCGAGCGGTTGCGCCGGTTCGAGGTTCGACGCTTGACGAATTTTCGAACGGTTGGCGCGAGCGACGTTAAACGGCGCGTCGGTCGGCTCGGCGAGCGATTCGGCGCGATTTTGGAGCGCGACGTTCGAGCGCTCGACGGTCGGGGCGTCGACGAGAATCGGAAGCGCGGGCGCGTCGACGGAAGCGTTAAGCGTCGACGTTTCTTCTGTTTGCGGCGATTCGACCGACGGCGATTCGGCAAGGGCGAGGCGACGCGAAAATTCTTCGGGCCGACGCGTCGCAAGGATTGCGTTGAGTTCTTGAAGCCGCCGACGGCGCGCGGCGGCGATTTCCGCGTCGGTCGGCGATTGGGCGGTTTGCGCCGTCTGTAAGGATTGAAGCGGTCGCGCCGATCGAACGTCGGCGACGGCGGAGGAGCGGGAAACGTCGAGCCCGACCGGCGAAGCGGAATTCGCGTCGCGTTGGCCGAACGCAAATTTCGGCGTCGAACGAGAACGGTTCCGCGTTCCGAAAAGGAACGCTTCCCAAGTTTGAACCGCTTGCGATTTCGGCGCGTTCGGGCGAACGCGCGTCGACCCTTGGGGAACGCGTCTTCCCGTCGGATTCGAAGAGACGACGGAAACCGGAGCGTCGGCGGAACGTCGAGCGAAACCGGCGGCGAACGAGGCGGCCGCGACGTCGGTCTTTTCGTTATACGCCGCATAGGCCGCGTAATCGGCGTCGTTGAACGTCGACGTCTGCGCTTGCGCCGGAGCGTTCGCGGTTAAGATAACGACGGCGACGCCGGAAACGACAACGCGGAACAAGCGAAAACGCGAAAAAAAGGGGAACGACGGCATAAAAGTCCTCGACCGACGGAACGTTTAAGGAAAATAAGGGAGCGGAACGAAAGTTTATTAGGGACGATTGAAAACGGCGACCTAAACGTTTTTAACGAACATTCGCTCGAAACGTCGGTTTAGCGGGTTTGGGGGAAATGAGGGAAACGGCTAAAACGGCGAACGAGCGAACGTCGGGGAAAACGCGGCGATCGCGCAAAATCAACCGCCGCGATAAAAACCGGAGTCGAGAAGACGCGGGTCTTGCGCCGGAGCGGCGTTTTGCGGTTGCGCTTGCGGAATTCCGACCGCCGCCGCGCCTTGGAGCCCGTCGTTCAAACGAGCGAACGTCCAAAGGAGGATTTCGCCTCCTTCGACGGCGAGGTCGCGCTCGTTGGCGCCGGGAAGCGCGTACACGAGAACGACGCCGCTGTTGATTTCCGCGACGTAAACAAACGCGTTCGAGAGAGCGCCGCGCGCGCCGACGTTGCGGACGTCGATTTCGCCGGTCGTCATCAAGAATTTCGGCGTCGTCGGAACCGGAACGCCGATTTCGTTCGCCGCTTGGACGAGGTCGTTTTTAACGTTGCGGATAAACGTTTTTTGGAACTCGGGCGCGCTGCGGGAAAGGAGCGCCGCCGAGAGTCGACCGCTTTGCGAGTCGAGGTAGTACATCGCTTCGGCGTTCGAACCGAACGCGCCGGTCGCGAGGACGACGCCGTCGCTTTCGCTCGACGACGCGGCGAAAACCGGGAGCGCGGTCGGCGTCGATTCGTTTTGAGCGACGCGACCCGTCAAGTAACCGCCGACGGCCAAACCCAACGAAAGAAGGGCGGTTCCGAATCCGAA
Source organism: Thermoguttaceae bacterium (assembly GCA_017435375.1). Classification (GTDB taxonomy): domain Bacteria; phylum Planctomycetota; class Planctomycetia; order Pirellulales; family Thermoguttaceae; genus RUG369. The sequence goes on along the minus strand of JAFSFF010000512.1, from coordinate 2,020 downwards.
TAAGATCGACTGTTTCATCATTGTTAGTTCTCGTTAATAAGTTAAATCTCGTTGACGAAACGCGGAGCGGCGCCGAGAACGCGCGGTTTTACCGGCGTTAAAACCGATAAAATCGTCGACGTTAAAATTGCAAAAACGGCGCTAAGGCGTTAAAATCGTTGTAAGCCTTAAAAATAAACTCGCGACGTAAAGAGAATACTCGTTTTGGCCGTCGGCGTCCAGAGAAGTTTTGGGCTTAACGCGCGTTTGAACGACTTTTTTTCCGATTTTTTTTTAATTTCGGGGCGTCGGAGGCCGGGTTCGGATAAAATGGGAACGTTGCGCGAAAAGGAAACCGACGAAAAGCGGGCGGTTCAAACAGCGCGAAGAGCCGACGCGTTGGACGGCGGCGAGTCGACGTTAGGCGAGCGTTTGAAGACGGCGGGGCGCGGCGACGGTCGGCGTTATATTTATTAATATCGTTATAATAGGAACGGGGGGACGGTTTGGTATAAGTTTTGCTTATATTAAATCGGAAAAGAATGCGTTTTTTTTAAAGAAAGGGGCTCTTGGAGGCGGTTTAAGGCTTTTCAAAGGGCGATTTGTCGTTTATAATGTAAAAGCTATCGTCGCTCGTCCGGGACGAACCGGTTTGCGTCCTAGCGTTCGACGCGGGCCGGCGCGAGCGCGCGTTGGACGGAACGTTCGCAAAACGACGGACGCCGCTCGCCATTAATATTATATGGAAAAGTTGGGCGGCAAGGTTAAAGCGGCGGCGAACGAGAAGTTGTCGCAAAGGTTAAAACGGCGACGAACGAGAAGTCGTTTTAGAACGCCCGACGAGCGTCCCTTTTCGCGACGACGAAGGACAATTAGGAAGAATTATTTGCGAAGGAGGAGAAGTTATGTCGAATTTGCAGGACAAGGCGAAACTTCTGATCGACGGAAAAGAAATCGATTTGAACGTTTACACCGGGGTCGAAGGCGAACGCGCCGTCGACGTTACGTCGTTGCATAAAGACCACGGGCTGACGACTTACGACCCTTCGCTCGGAAACACGGCGATCTGCCGCAGTTCGATCACGTACATCGACGGCGACCGCGGCGTCCTCCGTTATCGCGGGATTCCGATCGAGCAGTTCGACCGTCCGAACCCGAACTTCATCGAGGTCGCTTGGGCGTTGATCTTCGGTCGTTTGCCCGATAAGGACGAGTTGGCGCAGTTCAGCGATATGCTGACCGAACACGAACTCCTGCACGAGGGGCTCCGGAGTCAGTTCCAGTCGTTGCCGGTCGACGCGCCGCCGATGGCGATTCTGTCGGCGATGATCGGGATGATGTCGTGTTACCATAAAGAATTTTTGTTCTTTGAAGACGAAGCGACGTTGATGGAAGCCGCGGCTCGCGTCATTAGCAAAGTGCGCACCATCGCCGCCTTTACGCACCGCCGCGCGTCCGGTTTGCCGTTCATTTATCCCGACCCGAGCCTGCGTTACTGCGCGAACTTCCTGCATATGATGTTTTCGATTCCGTACCGACAATACGAAGTCGCGCCGGAAATCGAAGACGCGTTGAATTTGGTCTTCATTTTGCACGCCGATCACGAGCAAAACTGCAGCGCGAACGCCGTCCGCGTCGTTTGCTCGGCGCAAGCGAACCTGTTCGCGTCGTGCAGCGCCGGGGTCAACGCGCTTTGGGGCCCGCTGCACGGCGGCGCGAACGTCAAGGTGATGGAGATGCTCGAGCGGATTCACAAGGGCGGAATGCGTCCGGAAGATTGCCTCGAAGCGGCGAAAGATAAAACGAATCCGTTCCGGTTGTTCGGGTTCGGGCACCGCGTTTATCGCAATTACGACCCGCGCGCTAAAATCCTCAAAACCGCTTGCGACCGCGTTTTCGACAAACTCAAGCTCTCCGACCCGTTGCTCGACGTCGCTCGGAAGTTGGAGGAAAAGGCGCTCAAAGACCCGTACTTCGTCGACCGCAAATTTTACCCGAACGTCGACTTCTATAGCGGTATTTTGTTAAGAGCGATGGGGAT
>JAFSFF010000511.1 GCA_017435375.1 Thermoguttaceae bacterium | reverse complement strand
TACGAAGCGGAATTCGGCGTTCGTTTCGACAAAGGTTACACCCGCGTCGAACCGCTCGTTAGCGTTCGCGTTTTAACGTTGTCGGAACCGGCGGAAGCGGAACGGCGTTTGGTCGCGTTCGGTCGGCCCGACGATTACGCCGACGCGTCGTATCGCTTGAAACTCGGCAGTCGTTTCAGTTGGGAATACGCGACTCACCTTGCCACCTTAAAGCCTTACTTGTCGGCGACTTGGGCGCACGAATTTGGCGACCGCGCCCTTTACACGGTCGGCGAAAATTCCCCGTTTCCGATCGCTTATCGTTACGCTCGACACAAGATGGCGCGCGACCGCCTCGACCTCGGCGGCGGCGTCGACGCGGCGTTGCGGGATACGGTCGACGTCTTTTTCCATTACGACGTCGAGTTCGCGAAAGAATACTCAAATTACCTATTTTACGCAGGCTTTCACAAGAAATTTTAACGTCGCGTTTTCGAAAGCGACCTAAAATTGGTCGCCGCGTTTTTACGCCTCTCGCGCCAAAACGCCCGTCTCGCCCATTTTCTCTATTTTCAACTTCAAGTTCGCGAAGCCGAAAAAAAATCGCAAAAAAACGTCGAATTTCTCGATTTGGCGATTGATTTTAACGCGTCGAAGCGCTACCCTATTACCTAAGGCGGCGCCGTCGTTCGATTCGGGGAACTCGCGCTTCTCGACGCTCGCGCTCGCCGTTTGCGAAATTTTCCCATTTTCCGCTTATATTTTAACGACGTCGTCTTTAACGCGCCGTCGACAAGGAGAACCGTATGTCCCGTCTTAATCGTCGTTCCTTTATGAAAAACGTCGCCCTTTCGACCGCCGGTTTCGGCCTCGCCGCGACGACCGGCGCTTTCCCGGCGCCCGCTTTCAGCCGCGACGCCAACGCCAACTCGAAACTGAACCTCGCGCACGTCGGCGTCGCCGGGATGCAAGGCTCGTTCCACCGCGGCGGTATCGGCAAGGAAAACCGAATCGGCGTTTGCGACGTCGACGAAAAATACCTCGAACAATTCGGCGCCGAAATGCCGAACGCGAAGCGTTACGTCGACTTCCGCGAAATGTACGCCGAGTTGGGCGACAAACTCGACGGCGTCGTCATTACCACGCCGGACCACACGCACGCGATCGCCGCGATCGAAGCGATGAAGCTCGGGATCGCCGCTTACGTCGAAAAGCCGCTCGCGCACGACGTTTACCAAATCCGTCAAATGCAAAAAATCGCTCGCGAAAAGAACCTCGCGACGCAAATGGGAACGCAAATTCACGCCGGCGACAACTACCGCCGCGTCGTCGAGTTGGTGCAATCGGGCGCGATCGGCGAAATTAAGAGCGTCGACGTTTGGTGCGGCACCGTCTGGGGCGGCAAACCGCGCAACACCGACAAACAAGACGTTCCGAAGGGTCTCCATTGGGATCTTTGGCTCGGCCCGGCGCCGGTTCGCGACTACAACTCCTGCTATTTCGGCGGAAACTGGCGTTCGTTCTGGGACTTCGGGAACGGCGGTATGGGCGATATGGGCTGCCACTTTATGGACCTCGTCTTCTGGGCGCTCGGTCTGAAATATCCGACGACGATCGAAGCGAACGCCGCGGAAGCCGCCGACGCCGACTACGCGCCGAAAGACCTGCAAGTCAAGTACGAGTTCCCGGCGCTCCCGGGCTCGAAGTCGCCGCTGACGGTTACTTGGAGCGACGGCGCGCGCAAACCGGACTCGCTGAAAAAATACGGTCTCGAAAATTACGGAAACGGCGTTCTCTTCATCGGTTCGGAAGGCGCGATCTACTCGAACTACTCGCAACATACGATTCTGCCGAAAGATAAGTTCGAAGGCTTCAAGGCTCCGAACCCGACGATTCCGAGTTCGGTCGGCCATCACCAAGAATGGATTAACGCGATCAAAACCGGCGGTCGCGGCGAAACGACGTGCAACTTCGACTATTCCGGTCGCTTGGCGGAAACGATTCTCCTCGGCCCGGTCGCGTACCGTTGCGGTCAAAAGCTCGTTTACGACGCCGAAAATATGAAGGTTACGAACTGCGACAAAGCGGCGGCGTTCCTGAAACAAGCCGTCCGCGCCGGTTGGGAAGTCTGAACCGTTTCCCCCGCGTTCGACGTCGGTCGCAAGGTTTAACGCCTTTCGACCGGCGTCCGCAAGCCGAACCTTACGCGCAAACCTCGGTCGGACGGTTCTTTAAAGCGACGTCCGACCGACGCGCTTCGCTCTTTTCTCGACGTTTGCGTTTCCCGTTTTTCAAAGCGGGCGACGCAAGCGCGGAGAGCGTTTTGCCCGTCTAAAAACGCTCGTTTTTCAAACGTCGAACGCCTTCCGAACGTCGCGCGCCTTTCCGCGACGCCAAAACTTGTTCGCCCAAAAGAAAAACGCTCCGTTAAAAACTTTTTAAATTCTATTAACAGCTAACGGTCGCGTTTTTGCCGCCCGCGTCGACCGCGAACGCACCCTCGGTACCCGACGACGGCGTCGACGTACCCGAACGCGCCGCGATGATGCGTCAGCGTCGGTCGCTCGGTAAAAAACGGCCAAATAACGACGATCACGTCGAAGCGTCGGCGGCGCCGCTCTTCGCCGATTCGGGCCGCGAAGACGTCGGACGCCCGCGCCAATTTCTTGCGCCGTCGAGCGTCGACGGCGTTCAGCGTCGGATAATCCGGATGTTCGCGCCGCCGCGTCTTCACTTCGACGAAAACGAGTTCCCGCGTCTTGCGGTCGAGATAAACCAAGTCGATTTCGCAACATACGGCGTCGACGTTGCAGGCGATCACCCGCGCCCCGGGAAGATCGCGAACGTACTCGAACGCGAACCGTTCGCCGTCGAGTCCGAGTTTATCCTTCGGGTTCGGCGTCGGTCGATTCGGCGCGTCGGAAAAATCTTCGAACGTCGTTCCTTGGCCGAACGGTCGCCCGAACCAACGCCGCCAAAGCCCGGGCGCGACCAACTTTAACGCTTCCTTCGCCGCCCAAGCGACGGCGTCGACCCGTTCGCCGACGGCGCGCGAAACGCCTCGCCCGATATTCCGAACCGCCGCTCGCAAAACGCCGACTTTTCGCGACGCGTCGTCCGTCTTTACCGCCGTTTTCTCGTCGCGCCGCGTCATTCTTCGCTTCTCCGTCGTTTCGTTTTCGCCGTTTCGTTCTGTCGTCGGCTCATTTTACCCGTTTTCGAAGCAAATTTCAAGCGTCGAACGCGTCAAACAAGAAAAAAGTTCGCGACGCCGACTCTCCGCCGACGCCGCGAACCGTTTCGCTTTATTGTCGTCAAAATTTTCGCGTTCGAGCCGTTCGAACAGCGCCGTTTAAGACGCGGTTCCTCTTTCCGACGCCGCCGAACGTCGAACGCTCGCCGAGCAAAGCCGCCGAAACGCCCCGCCCGGAACGCAGCGCAAAACGTTAAAGCTGCACGACGCGAATCGCCGGGTCGAGCCGGTCTTGCAGAATCGTCGTTACGATCAGGTCGAGCGTTTGCGAAGCCGCGTCGCACCCGTCGCAAGCGCCGGTCATCGCGACGTAAACGACGTCGTCCTTCACGTCGACGATTTCAATGTCGCCGCCGTCGCGACGCAAAATCGGCCGAATCGCGGTTTCGACCGTCTCTTCGATGCGCTTCGCCTTTTGATACGGCGACAACTTCGCGAATTCGCCGGGCGCCGCTTTCGGAGCGTCGGTCGTCTCGAACGTCGGATTCTGCACGACGTCGCCGGTCGCGGTCGTCGAAACGGTCGCCAACGGAATGAAGCCGGTCTTTTTCGGTTCTTCCGCGACCTTCGGCGCTTCGACCGGTTGCGCCGGCGCGACGGTTTCCGGCGTCGGCGCGGCGCAAGTCCCGCTCGAACAACCGCCGCCGCTCCAAACGTCGTCCAAAATATCTTGAATTTCGCCGCGACACGACCCGCAGGCGCCCCCCGCTTTCAGCGCGCCGGTTACTTCGTCGGTCGTTTTGAGCCCGAGTTCGCGAATTTGGCGGCGCAGGTACGGTTCGGTAATCCCGAAACATTGGCAGACGACGCGTCCTTCGTCGACGTCGTTCCCGAGCTTCTTGAAGCCGAGCGCTTCCAAATCGACGCCGCGCCGCGACGCCCAGTCCCAAACCGCTTCTTCGAGCGCTTCGGCGCCCATCACGGAGCAGTGAACCTTTTGCGTCGGCAGGCCTTCCAAAAACTCGACGACGTCTTGATTGGTAATTTTCAACGCGTCGATCGGAGTCGGGCGGCGTTCCTCGATGATGCGGCAGAGCGCTTCCGACGCGGCGATCGCCGACGTGCAGCCGAACGTCAGAAACTTCGCCTCGACGATTTTATCCTTCGTCGGGTCGGTTTCGTCGCGCTCGACGCGAAAAGTGAACTTCAACGCGTCCCCGCAAGCGACCGAGCCGTGTTCGCCGACGCCGTCCGCGTTCGCGACTTCGCCGACGTGCGTCCCGGTTTTCCCTTGAACGGCGTCCATAAATAACTGTTTTGTCTTTTCGCTGTATTGCCAACCCATTTTTTTACCTTATAATAAACGTTGTCGTCGCGAAGCGGAACGAGCCGCGGCGCCGAGTTTCTGTCCGGATCCTCCGCGCGCCGTCCGTCGAACCGCCCTTGCTCGCGAACGAGTTAGGTTTTGGCCGAATTTGCGACCGACTTTTTCGTCGGTTTATTCGATTGTATACGCCCCGCGCGCAAATGCAAGACGTTCTCGACCATTTTTGTCGACATTTTTTTATTTTCGTCGACGAACCGCGAACGCCGAACCGAAACCGCCCCCGCCGCGTCGCGCCGCCGCTCGCCGTCCCCTTATTATATTCCTTATTTCCAAGTTGGGACGGGGGGGCGCAAACCGACGCGCAAAATTTTCCGGAATCGCGCCGTCCTTTTCGGCAAACTCGCCGCAATCCGCGCTTTCCGACGCTTGCCCCAAGAAAAAACGATTCAAAAAATAAAACGACAACCCATTTAACCGTTAAAGGAACCCCAATGTCCGTTAATTTCGACGTCGTCAACGAGATGACTTGGCGCGGCCTGTTGAACCAAATCACCGACGAAAAGCTCGGCGCGTTTCTCCTCGAAAAGCCGCGAACCGTTTACGGCGGTTTCGACCCGACGGCGGACTCGCTGCACGTCGGGCACTTGGTCGCGATCATGAACCTTCGCCGCTTCCAAAAAGCCGGGCACCGTCCGATCGTTCTCGTCGGCGGCGCGACCGGAATGATCGGCGACCCGAGCGGCAAAAGCGACGAACGCAAACTCCTGACGCCGGAAGCGGTTCAGCACAACGTCGACTGCATCAAGAAGCAAATGGCGCGCTTCGTCGACTTTGACGATAAGGAAAACGGCGCGATTTTGGTCAACAATTTCGACTGGATGAAGGAATTCAGCTACCTCGACTTCCTCCGCGTCGTCGGAAAACGCTTCCCGGTCAACGTGATGATGACGAAAGACTCGGTGAAGAGCCGCCTCGAAGCGGAAAACGGGCTCAGCTACACCGAGTTCAGCTACATGTTGCTCCAATCGTACGACTTCGTCCACCTTCACCGCGAATACGGTTGCGAAATTCAAATCGGCGGGAGCGACCAATGGGGGAACATCACCGCCGGGATCGACTTGGCGCGTCGAATGGACGGCGTCCAACTTTACGGCCTCACGAGCAAGCTGCTCCTCAAGAGCGACGGCAAGAAGATGGGCAAAACGGAGTCCGGCGCGCTTTGGCTCGACCCGGCCCGCACGAGCCCGTATCAATTCTACCAATATTGGGTCAACGTCGACGACGCGGACGTCGAAAGCGCGTTCCGCTTCTTCACCGACTTGGGCGAAGCTGAAGCGACCGCGTTGATCGAGGAACACCGCGCGAACCTCGGACGCCGGATTCTGCAAAAGCAAGTCGCGAAAGAGTTGACGCTGATCGCGCACGGCGAAGCGGGCTTGGCGGCGGCGGAGCAAGCGACGGCGATCTTCTTCGGCGCGGCGATCGAAAGTCTTTCGGACGCGGAACTTACGTCGATTTTCGCGGACGTTCCGAGCCAAGAGCTTCCGCGAGCGCAGTTGGAAGCCGGCGAAATCGGAATCGTCGACGCGTTCGTGTTGGCCGGTTTGGCGAAGACGAAGGGCGACGCTCGCCGCGCGGTGCAACAAGGCGGCGCTTACGTCAACAACCGCCCGATTACGGACCTCGATTACAAACTGACCCCGGCGAGCTTGGCGAGCGAAACGGTCGTCATTCTTCGCAGCGGCAAAAAGCGTTACGCGTTGCTTAAATTCGTTTGATTTAAACGTTTAAGAACCGTTTAAAATAAAAAAACGCCGACCGGCCTCCCGCGCCGCTCGGCGTTTTTTTGTTTGCTAAATCGCGTCGCTCGTCAGCGTTTCGTCCGTCAACGAATCGCTTCGTACTCGACGACGTACGCGGCGCCCTTCTCCGGAATCAAAAGGAGATAATTCGCCAACTCCGCTCCGCTCAGCTCGAACGTTTCCGCCGCCTCGTATCCGAGCTTCACCGCGACGCGGTACGTCGCGTTCGGATCGAGCCCGCGCAAACCGAACTCGACGCCCGGATAAGGCGACTCCGCTTGACGGAAGACGTAAACGAGCCCGGCGTTTAGGTCCGGACGGTGCAACTGCCAAGCGGCGACGTCGCGCTTGCCGGGTCGCGTTTCGGAAAGCGGGTAAAAGTCGCCGTACCAAAACTTGCGGTACGTCTTCGCTTCGGCGACCGACGCTTTCGCGAGCGTTTCATCGTAATCGTCGTCGAGGAAATTATACTGCATAATCGCGCCCGGATTCGCCGCGCTACGGAACGTATACGGCGACGGGTCCCAAGCGGAGCAAGAGAAAAGCGGCAAAAATTGCGCCAACCCGAGCGTTTGCGACTGATCCCATTCCGGATGGCCCGCCCAGCAACAAGTGTCGGAACGCCAAAGCGGGAGCGAAATGCTCGTCGTTTCGAGGTCGATTCGCCGCCCGCCGGACGCGCAGTTGTCGATCCAAAGGCCCGGATTTTCCGAACGCAACCGATTCCAAAGCTCGTAATGCCCTTCGACGTAACGAATTTCCGTCATTCCGCGACGGTTCGGCTCGTCGGCGGCGCGCCAAAACGGGAGCGGGTCGAGGTTAAAGTCGTTGCGGTAAACGTCGACCTTAAAGTCTTTAACGCGTTTTAAAAGCAAGTCGGTCAAGAACTTGCGCGCTTCCGGGTCGTTTAGTTTGTAAAGGCCGCCCTGCGAACCGCCGAAAACAAATTGCGGATACTTCGTCGCGATCTCCGTTCCCGCCGCGACGCGTTCCGGCTCGAACCAAAGAACGAAGTTCAGCCCCATTTCTTCGAGCGCGTCGCCCAACTCCTCGACGCCGTTCGGAAAGTTCGTTTCGTCCGAAAACCAGTTCCCGACGCCGTTCGGAAAACCGACCGGGAACCAAGCCGCGTCGAACCAATGCGCCGTTCCGCCGATTTTTTTCAGCGCCCGCGCCGTCTCGATCTGCGCGCCGACCTTTTCCCAACCGGGCCGCTTGCGATAATATCGGTCGAAACATTGCGCGATAATCTCCGCTTCGACCGGCGTTCCGTCGATTTTCGGCGCGTACTCGAACATCAACAGCCGTCGGAAAAGCGCGTGCGAAGACGCGACGTCGCCCCGCCAAGGCATAAGGAGCGCTCGCGGCGACCGGATTTCTTCGCCCGGAATAAGAATCGTTGCAATCTCTTCCATTCCGGCCTTTACGATCGTCGTCGAAACAGATTCTTTCCCGTTTTCGAAACTCGCCTTCCACTGCCCGGACCAGCCGAGCGCGACGAAAAGCCCTTCCGACGGCTCCGCGTCGCCGTACCGTCGCGACGAAACGTTCCAAAACGGAAACGCGCCGTTCGACGAGCGTCCGCCCTTCGGCGCGAACTCGATTTTTTCCCCCGGCGCGACGTTTTGAACAACCGGCGCCCAAGCGTTCTCGTCGCAAGTATCGCCGCGCAACGTTTTCACCGCCAACGACTTTCGTTCAATTCCGTATTGCGCCGCAACGTCGAGAACTTGAACGTTCGAGATCGTCGGCGAATTTTCCGTTCCGCCGTTTTTGAAGTGGAGAACCCAATCGACGGCGGCGAACTTTTCGAACCGCCGAACGGTCGCGAAGACGGTCAACTTCGTTTTCGGGTCGGTCCAAGAGTAAACGTCGCGATAATCGTCGAGTTTTTCGACCGTTCGCGTCCAAGAGTCGAGAAACTCCCGCGACGAAACGCCGTCGTACTCGAACGAAAACGGAACGCCGTCCGGAAGTCGCGAAACGATCGCGTCGTCGACCAAATCAAACTTTTTTCCGTCGGCGGTCGTCGCGACCGGTTCGAGCCAATTCAACTGGTCGCAAATCGGCCCGTCCCCGGCGTCGTCGACGAGGAGCGCAAACTCGGCGACCGGCTCGACGAACGCGATTTCAACCGGAACCGCGTCTTCTCCGCCGCGAATCGTTTCCGTTCGGAAAACAATTTTCCCGCCGACTTCGACCGCGCAACGAACGGAACCTTGCGGATTTTGGCGGTCGATTCCGACTTTTGCCGCAAACTTCGCGACCGGTTCCGGAAAGAGAACGCGAAGCCGACTATGCGAATGCGTCCCGAGCCCTTTCTTGAAAACAACGCCGTTCGGGAACGCGAATTTTTCGCCGACCGCAGTTTCGTTGAAACGCAACCGACTGTAATCCTGCCGCTCGACGACGATTCGAACGGAATCCGCCGCGACGCTCGACGCCGTCGCTTCTCCCGTTTCTCCGCCGAACGCGCGCCGAACCCAATCGGCAACCGCGTCGACTTCGCCCCGTTTCGGCATAACGGCGTCGTCGACGAGAATCGGCGCCCACTTCTTGAAATCGGAATCTTTAGGGTCGAACGGCGAATCCGCTCGAACAACCGCTCCGTTCGCCGTCCAACAAAACGCAAGCCCCAACGCGACCGCGACCGCCGTCGCGACGCTCCATTTTCCGCGCTTCATCGTTTTCGTCTCCCTAATTCAATAAAAAACGCTTCCCGCCAACGCCGTTTTAACTTCGCCAACGCCGCTTCCTCTCCCGAAAGTAACGCGTCAAGACTCGACGGCGCGGCGCTTGGAACTCTTCAACGTCAAGAAACGCCTTAAGAGCCGAACGGCTAAACGCCGCGCGACCCTTAAAACAGCTTCGGAAGCCGACGTCGCTTAAAACGTCGGCTTATCGGCGAAACGTCGAGAAAGAACTACTTTTGGTTCTTGTACGTTTCGTAGCAGTCGAACGCTTGGTCGACGGTCGCGTTGTTGTGGACGATTTCGCGAACCGCTTTCAACATCCCGATCGGGCAGTCCGATTGGAAGATGTTGCGGCCCATATCGACGCCCGCCGCGCCTTGCGAAATCGCCGAGTAAGCGAGTTGCAGCGCGTCGCGTTCCGGAAGTTTCTTGCCGCCCGCGATGACGATCGGAATCGGGCAAGCGTTCGTAACTTGTTCGAAGTTTTCTTCGCAGTAGTAC
>JAFSFF010000510.1 GCA_017435375.1 Thermoguttaceae bacterium | reverse complement strand
GCTCTTCCTCGACGCGTTCGCGTTTGCGTTCCGCTCGTTCTTTTTCGAGAACGCGCGCCGTTTTCAAAAACGCCGCGACGGCGAGTCCCAGCGCCGCCGACAAGCACAACACCAAATAGCCCGCGGCCGCGTTTTTGCAGACGTACATTCCGTACCGCGTTTTCAAAACGACGGCTTCCTTATTCGCTTCCGGCGGTCGAACCGACTCGACGTCGACGAAAAGCCGCTCGAACGGAGTGAAACGCTTTTCGCCCAGCCAATCGGCGACCGCTTCGTTCTCAAAAATCGCCGGATTCGCGCGCCCGGCGAGGCAGAAGAGCGCGACCGCCAAACCGTTTAAAGCGACCGCGCTCCAAAGAAAACGCCGCGACGCGTTCGTATTGAACAATATCGCCGCCGACAAAAAGAAAATCAACGCCGTTCCAAAAATCAACGTCGACTGGCGCGTCGCGAGCGGATAAACGCTGATCGTTCGTCCCCAAGCGTTCCGCGCCGGAGCGTCCGCGGGCAAAAACGCTCGCTCGACCGCCTCGTCGACCGCCGTCGCGCTTTGCAAATCGAGCGGTTTTTCCTCGTCGAAAGGAAACGGATCGCTCAACGCGTCGCGCAACGCCGCTTCCTCCGCTTCGTCGAGCAAAGCGGGCGCTCGAAACTCGGGATCGGCGAACGCGTCGAGAGACGGCGCCGTTTCCGGCGAAGCGCAATCGGGCGGCAAAAGCTCGGCTTTCAACTCGAGAACGCGGGGCGAAACGCGAGCCAACGTCTCTTCGGACAGGGGGCGAAACTGCGCGACGGCGAGCCCCAACCCCAACGCCAACGGAATCGCCGTCGCAAGCGTTCCGCAATAAGAGTTCGTCCGGCGTTCGCGACGCGGCGTCGTCCAAAGCGAAATAAAGGCGAGAATTCCGCTCGCCAACGCCAAATAGAGCAAAACGCGGAAATTTCTAGCGTCGACGCCGACGTTGGCCCAAGGCGCCGCGATCAACGCCGCCAAAACGCAAAACCGCCCCAAAAACGTCGTTAATTTATTCATTATTTGCAACAAGAAAATTTATTCGCTTCAAAAAATCAACTTTCGCCGCGCTCGGCCCGTCGTTTTAACTTGGCGCGCAACTCGACCAACTCGGAAAACGAACGCGCGTTCGCGACGTCGTCCCGCGTCAATCCGGCTCGACGCGCCTGCTCGACGCCGAAGCGCAGATAAGCCAAGTGCGCCGGAGAATGCGAGTCGGTCGAAATAGCGATCGGAACGCCCGCTTTTTTCGCGGCGATCAACCCGTCGACGTCCAAGTCGAGGCGCCGAGGTTGCGAGTTCAATTCGAGGCACTTTCCGAACCGCGCCGCCGACTCGACGAGAAAATCGACGTCGACTTGCATCGGCCCGCGCATTCCGATTTGACGCTCGGTCGGGTGCCCGATCGCGTCGACGAGCGGATTGCGGAACGCGCCTTCGTACCGCCGCCGCAACCGCTCCGGCGATTGGTCGAGCCCGAAGTGCAAACTCGCGACGATCCAATCGGCGCGCGCCAACGTTTCGTCTTTCAAATCGAGCGAACCGTCGTCGAGAATATCGACTTCCGCGCCCTTCAAAACGCGAAAATCGCTCCCTTCGCGCCGCAAAACGCCGTTCAGTTCGTCGATATAATCCCAATAACGCAAAATTTCGGCGTCGTTCATTCCGCCGACCGAAACGACGTTCTTCGTATGATCGGTCGCGGCGAGATAATCGAGCCCGAGCCGCCGCGCCTCCGCGACCATCTCTTCGAGCGAGCCGGTTCCGTCGGTAAAATTCGAATGCGAATGCAAATCGCCGCGCAAATCGGCGGTCGTCAACAACTCCGGCGTCCCGGCGGCGAGCCAATCGCTCTCGACGCGCCCTTCGCGCAGCTCGACCGGAATCTCCGGCAAACCGAGCTTCTCGTATATTCGCCGCTCCGTTCGCGACCCCAAGCGTCGAGCGCCGGAGTAAAGCCCGAGCGACGTCAACCGCCAACCGCGCTCCTCCGCTCGCTTCCGCAACGCGTCCCAATGCGTCGGCGTCGACGAAAGGTAAAGTTTGCGGGCGCCCCAAACGAATTCGGTCGCCGCGTAAAAAAAGAGGCGCGTTTCCGGCGTCGGACGGGCGTTGAACGGCATTGCGAACGCTTCCGGGCGGAGCGAAACGGCCAAAAATCTGGCGTCCTCCGCAAGCGTTTCCTTAACGAAAACGGCGTTTTTAATTCGCTCGAACGCGCTTTTCGGGTCGTCGGTTTCGATCAAAAAGTCGAGTCGAGCGACGCCGTCGACCGAACGCCCGAGGGGCCCGACCGCCTCGATTCGAGCGTCCGGCGCGACCGCTCCGTCCCCGTTTGCGGAACGTTCGCCGTTCGAGTCGTCGCCGGCTTCGCGCCGCCGCGTTTCCCTCGCTCGCCGCCGCTCCTCTTCTTCCCAACGCAAGCGCGCGTTCGCCGGATTCTCGCGCGGAACGAAAAATCGCCGAATTTTTCCGACGACGTCGAACGCTTGTTCGCGAACCGCGTCGAGCCGCTCCTTTGAGACAAGCTCGGAAACGAGTTCTTTCGCCGTCGCCGCGACGTCTCGTTTTTTCGTCGGATCGCGCAATTCCGAAACGATAAAATCGGCCAACGCTTCGGCGTTCGCGCTGAAAACGAGATTCGGGTCGTCGAGCGGAAGAGTCGGCTCGTCGAACGAAGCCAAACGAGCGAATTCGCTTCCGAAAGAGTCGCTCGCGAAGACGCTCGCGCCGCTTCGCCGCTCCGACTTTTCGTCGTCGCGAACGCCGTCCCGGTCGAGCGCGTTCAAAAAATAAATATCGTCGAGAATATCGAGTTCCGTTTCGGGCGAAAACTCCCGCGACCGAGAGAGCGCGCCCGCCTCGCAAGCCCGTTTCAACGAATCGAGGTCGCGAACGCCGAACGCGTCGCGCAAAAATCCGACCGCTCGCAAATCGAGCGAACGCGCTCGCGCCAACTCGACGACCGCCGGCTCGACCGTCCGCGCGACCCGCTCGAACAACGTCGACGTTCCGGTCGCGATCGTCTCGCGCAACGCCCAAACGGCGTCGGGAAAAAAGCCGCGAAACCAATATCCAAGCGCTCCGTCGAGTTCGGCGCCGACTCGCTCGTCCGACGCCGCGGACGCGAAAACCTCCAACGGAATTTCAAGTAAAGAAACGCGTTCGGCCGCTCGCGTTAACTCGTCGGTCAACGGCGACGGGCCCTCGCAAAATTCGAGAAGACGCGCCGTTTGCTCCAATTTTTTCGATATTCCGACGTTGTTCATAAAGAAAAGTTCGCGCAATTCCCCCGAGTCGCGCCAACCTTCCGGCCCGCGCAATTTCAACAATCAAACGCAAAACCAAACGCGACGACGCGGCGCGCCAACGCCGAATCGTCGCCAAACGAAACGGTCGGACGCCCGTCGCCCAACGCGACCGACGCCCGTTCGTTCGCCGTCGTCGACTAGTGTTTGAAGTGTCGACGACCGGTGAAGATCATCGCGATCCCGAGCTTGTTGCAAGCGTCGATGACCGCTTGGTCGTTCTTCGAGCCGCCCGGTTGGATAACCGCGACGACGCCCTTGGCCGCTTCGATACCGTCCGGGAACGGGAAGAACGCGTCGGACGCGAGAACGGCGCCTTGCGCGCGGTCGCCCGCTTTTTCGACGGAAATTTCAACCGAGTCGACGCGGCTCATTTGGCCCGCGCCGACGCCGACGAGCGCTTCGTCTTTCGCGAGAACGATCGCGTTCGACTTGACGTGTCGCACCATTTCCCAACCGAAACGGAGGTCGCGCATTTGCTCTTCGGTCGGCGCTTTTTCGGTAACGACGCGCCAATCTTCTTCCGGGTCGACTTCGACGTCGCCGTCTTGCAGGAGCGCGCCGCCGGTCAGCGGACGAACGACCCAACCGCTCGGAGCGCGACCGAATTCGCCGGTTTCGAGCAAGCGAACGTTCGCCTTCCACTTCGGAACGGTCGTCAAAATTTCCAACGCTTTCGGCGAGAAGGACGGCGCGATAATCGCTTCGACGAAGAGCCCCGGTTGCGCGAGGTAGTTCGCCGATTCTTCGTCGACTTCGCGGTTGACGCCCAAAATCGAGCCGAACGCGCTGAGCGGGTCGCCTTCCATCCCCTTGCGAACGGCGTCGGCGATCGTATCCGCGACGGCGGCGCCGCAGGGGTTGTTGTGCTTCAGAACCGCGACCGCCGGTTTGTCGAAGGAACGCGCCATCGCCAACGCGGCGTCGGCGTCGAGAAGATTATTGTACGAGAGTTCTTTTCCGTTCAGTTGGCGAGCGGTAACGGCGGACGCGCCCTTATATTTCGCGTCGACGTAGAGCGCGGCGCGTTGGTGCGGGTTTTCGCCGTAACGGAGTTCCGTAACGAGCTTCATCGCCGACGAGATCGTGTTCGGGAAGACCGCGGCGCCGTCGTGTTCCGCGAAGTAACGAGCGATCGCGGCGTCGTAAGAAGCGGTGTGCGCGAACGCGTCGCGAGCCAACGAGCGACGAAGCTGCATCGAGAGCGCGCCGTTTTGTTGGACTTCTTCGAGAACGCGGGAGTATTGCTCGGCCGAGGTAACGATCCCGACGAAGCGATGGTTTTTCGCCGCGGCGCGCACCATCGTCGGGCCGCCGATGTCGATGTTTTCGATCGCTTCGGCGTCGGTAACGCCCTCTTTCGCGACCGTCGCTTCGAACGGATAAAGGTTGACGACGACGAGTTCGAACGGCTCGATGCCGTGATCGGTCGCCGACTTCATATCGGTTTCGTCGTCGCGACGGCAAAGGATCCCCCCGTGAACTTTCGGGTGCAGCGTCTTCAGACGACCGTCCATCATCTCCGGAAAACCGGTGTAATCGGTAACGTCGGTTACCGGAATCTCGTTCGATTCGAGATAACGCTTCGTGCCGCCGGTGCTGAAGAGTTGAACGCCCGCCGCGACGAGCCCTTTCGCGAAGTCGGCGAGGCCCATTTTGTCGCTGACGCTGATCAACGCGCGCTTAACTTGAGGATCCATTTTTAACCTTTCTTAAACGTTGCGTAATCGCGGCCTCCAACGAGGAAGAGCCGCCCTCTGAAAAATACGTCCTTTTACTATTGTGCGCCGAAAACGCGACGGGTCAAGCCCCCCCGAACGGTTCCCCCGCCGTTTCCGTCGCTCGCGTTTTACGCCGCTTCCTCAAAGACCGCATATTCCCAACAAGCGTCGCGACCGGCAAAGTCGGCCGGTCGTTCGTCTTCGCTTGCCGAAAGGTTAAAAGCCGAATCCGCCGTTTCGCGTCAACGTTTTTGGAGAACGTAACCGCGCCCGCGAGCGACGCAAAGGAGCGTTCCCGCTTCGTCCGTAACGCGAACTTCGGCCAACGCCATCGTTCGAGTGCGAGAAATTTCCGTCGCCTCGGCGACAATTTTGCCGGTTTTAACGGTTTTGCAGTAAGAAATCGAAACTTCAATCCCGATAACCGGCTCTTCGGCGTAATTGCAGGCGGCGGCGAACGCAAAGTCGGCGATGGAAAAAAGAACGCCCCCTTGACAAACGCCGACGCCGTTCATATGCTCCGGCCTCACCGTCAACTCGGCGCGCGCCGTCCCGACGCCCGCTTCGATCAACTCGACGCCGAGCAAGTCGCAGATAAATTTGTCGGCGAGCATTCGTTCGCGCTGTTTTTCTTCGCCAATATAAGGAATTTCCACCGTTTTCCCCTTTTTGCGCAGTCCCGTTAATCCGCTAATCTTCGCCGTTTCACCGACTTTCCAAGTTTTCAAGACGCAAAACGCCCTTCAACGAACGCGCCGCCCTTTACGTCGCGTTCGCCGTCGCCGTTTTCCGCGCCGTTTTCGCTGTTAACGCAAAACGGCGAGCGTTCGTTCGTCCTACTTTTATCGACGATTAAGACGAATGTGATTCGTCGCGACAAAAATATTATTGTGTTGGATACGAACCGTGAAGCCGACTTGTTCGCCCAACGCTTCGAGGTCGTATTTGATATTTTGGAGGTCGAGTTTCGGATTGACTTCGACTTGCCCGATCAGCATAAAGTCGCCGTCCGGGGTGATGTTGCCGTAAAGGTCGACGATATTAATCTCTTTATCGCCGAGGTAACGGGTGAATTGCGCGACGATCCCTTCGGAGTCTTTTCCGAACGCGGTGATCACGAAGATGTTCGATTCCGGCGTTTCGACCGCTTTTTTCGGTTCGGTCGTCGCGAAAAGAACGGCTTGGCACCCTTCGAGCCCCTTTTCTTGCAAAACTTTCGCCTTCAACTCGTTCGCGTCGACGGATTCTTGCAACGAAAAAGTCATAATGAGCGTGAAATAACCGTCGAGAACCGTTTGGCTGCACGATTCGATATTGCCGCCCAAATTTTTAATAGCCGAACTGACTCCGGCGACGATACCCGGACGGTCGATAGCCGTAACGTTAATCACATATCCGCAGCTCATCGATTTTTCCTCTTTTTCGCTTGCGTTGTTACTCGGTTGGTTACAGATTAAAATATTCCAATTATTTCGATTTTTCAGGACGATTTTACAATTTTGCCGACGCTTGCTTCAAAACAAGGAACAACGCGCCTTTTTCAGACGCGTCGGCCAACGCCAAAATCGTCGCTGTCGTTATTTTCGTTACTTTTGTCGGTTTCGTTGCTTTCGCGTCAATCTTCGCGAACGCTAAACTCGAGCTTCCAGCGACGCGGCCCGTCGACTTCCTCGCACCAAATTTCGAGCGCGCCCAACTCGGTAACGACCGTTCGGAACCGCGTCGCGACGTACTCGACGCCGCCGGTCGCTCCGCCGTTTTCTCCGTTTTCGCCGTCGATTTCCGTCGCTTAGAGCGAAGTTTAGATCGGTTCTGTTTCGAGCAAATCGCCGTCGTCTTCGGCCAAGTCGAGGAGCGTTCCCGGTCGGTCTTGCGGTCGCGTCGTCGAACCGAAAAAGCGGAAGACCGCCGGTTCGCCGACGACCAGCTCGAACTCGTCGCTCGGAACGGCGAGTTCCGTTCCCTCCTCCATTCCGACCGGCGCGACGCAAAGCGCCTTCATCGGTCGCGGAACGCCCGGAATCGCCAACCCGGCCGACTCGATCCCAATATAATACGAGCGCGCCGACGCTCCGCGAATCCGGATTCCGCCGCGTCGCTTCGC
The DNA here is from genome assembly GCA_017435375.1 of Thermoguttaceae bacterium. Classification (GTDB taxonomy): domain Bacteria; phylum Planctomycetota; class Planctomycetia; order Pirellulales; family Thermoguttaceae; genus RUG369. The sequence goes on along the minus strand of JAFSFF010000510.1, from coordinate 9,600 downwards.
CAAGCCGTAAAACGCGGCGCCGCGAGCGACCGCTCGGTCGAGGTCGGCGTCCGGATTCAAATTCGTCGGCGGCGCGTCCGGGAACCAAGCGCGAAGCTGTTCCTCGAACCGCTCGGCGATCGCCTTCGACTTGAAAACGCCGCCGTTGAGCAAATAACGCGTCGGTCGAATCGGCGCGCCGTCGTCGTCCGTTCGAGTATTCAAAAACGCCGCGACGTGTCGGGTAACCGCCGCGTCCGCCTCGAACGGGAGCCCGGCTTCGCGCAGCCCCGCCGCGGAACGCCGCTTCGGACGGTCGTCGAGGGAGCAAATCGGGAAAAAGCCGTCTAAAACGATCGCCGTCGCCTCCGCTTTCGGGAAATCGACCGAAACGGAGCCGCCGACCAGTTGGCTCGACCGTCCGAGCGCCGTTATTTTATACGTCTCTTCGCCGCCTTGCGCGACCGTCTCGCCTTCACAGCTTTTCCCATCTTCGCAATTTTCGTCGTTTCTACCCGTTTTACCGGTTTGCGCGACCGTTCCGCCGAGAAGCGTTTCTTTCGCGTCGCGGCACTGCCGCCAAAGGGAGCCCGCTTGCCAAGGGTTCAACTTCGTTCCCTTCTCGGCGAAGAGCGCGGCGGCCCGGTGCGCGAGCGCCAAGTCGAGGTTGTCGCCGCCGAGCAGAAGACGATTCCCAACCGCCAAGCGATTCAAAACAAGGTCGCCGTCCTCTTCTTCGACGCGAATCAGCGAGAGGTCGGTCGTTCCGCCCCCGACGTCGCAAACGAGCGCGACGTCGCCGACCGCCAACTCTTTGCGCCAAGCGTTCCCCTTTTGCGCCAACCAAGCGTATGTCGCCGCCGACGGTTCTTCGAGGAAAATCAGCGTCTCCGGATTGAAACCGGCGCCGATCGCCGCTTCCCGAGTCAGTTCCCGCGCGCTTTCGTCGAACGACGCCGGAACGGTCAAAACGACCTGTTGTTCGAAAATCGGCGCGTCCGGGAACGCGTCGTTCCAAGCGGCGGCAAGGTGCGCCAAGTATCGCCGCGACGCTTCGACCGGCGAAACCCGCGACGTTCCGTCGGGCGCGCCCCAGGGCAAAATCGGCTCGCGACGGTCGACTCGGGAATGCGTCAGCCAAGACTTCGCCGAAACGACCGTTCGCTCCGGCGTCTCGGCGGCTCGACGCAACGCGATTTCGCCGACGAGGTAAAGCGCGTTCGGATTCGTCGTTCCGCTCGGTCGCGACGCGTCGACTTTAACGTTCGAACCGATTCCGAAAATCTTGCGAAAAAAACCGCCTTTGCCGCTTTTACCGCCTTTATCGTCTTTACCGCTTTCGTCGCCGACAACGCCCGTCTCCGCGTCGCCGTCGAGCGACGTTTCGTTCCAAGGCAAACGCCAATCGGCCAACCCGCGCTCTTCCTCCGGGCCGACGTACAACGCCGACGGCAACGCGTCGCGACGCTCGATCGTCGAGGTCGCGACAAACTGCGGAATTTCGAGAACGCTCGGCTCGCCGCCGCTTCCCTCGCCGTCGACCGGCAAATACGCCAACTCGCAATTCGACGTTCCCAAGTCGACCCCGACGACGTATTTCGCCGACGCCGCAAAACCGCTAAACTCCGCGTATTTCCCTGAATCCTCGAAGTTTTGGCTCATCGTCGCTCCTTCTCTAAGCCCGTCGCGCAATCTTCGCCGCGCAAGCGAAAATCGCCGATTTTGTCATTAATATTAATAGAGCGTTTTTCGACCGCGAAAAAACGCCGCTCGACGTTCGAGATTCGCCGCCCTGCCGAAACGGCTCCCTTATTATACGCGATTTTTTATTTTTTATAAGGAGGTCGTTCTTTCTTTCGACCGTTTCGTCCAAAACGCGCCCCGTTATTCCGCCTATTTTATCGCTATTAACTTTTCAACGCGGCAAACGCAAACGAACGCTCGCGCCGTCCTCGACGATCTCCAACATTTCGCGCAACTCGTCGAACGAACGGACGACGACGGCGGCGTTCGCGTATTCGTCGAGCGAGTGCCCGGCGCTGAAAAAGCCGACGGTCGCCGCTCCGGAGGCGGCGCCCGCGTTAACGCCGTTGCGCGCGTCGTCGATCACGACGCAATTTTCCGCCGGAACGCCGAGCTTTTTCGCCGCCGTCAAAAAAATCTCCGGCGCCGGCTTCCCGTTTTTCACCTCGTCCCCGGCGACGACGCGGTCGCCGAACAGTTCGCGAACGCCAAGCCAACGCAAAATATGCTCGACGTTTTCGCGCGGCGCCGACGATCCGACCGCCATTTTAACGCCTCGCTCCGCTAAATAACGAATAAAGTCGACCGCGCCCGCTATCGGCGTCGTATGCGTCGCGACGCTCTCCCGAAACGCCGTCTCCTTGCGGTCGACGATCTTCGCGATTTCCTCCGGGTCGGTCGGCGGATTTTCGCCCCAATGCCGAGCGACGATCGCGTCGGAAACCATCCCGAAAGTCGCCCAAAACGCCTCTTCGGTAAAGTTTACCCCGTCTTCCTCCGCGACGATTCGCCAACTCTCCCAGTGCGCCGCGCCGCTGTCGATCAAGACGCCGTCCATATCGAAAATAACGCCCATTTTACCTTCCGCTTTCAACCGCCTCAATCGTCAACCCGCGCCGCTCTTACTCAACCGTCGCCGCTTAGCCAATCTAACGCGCTTTTTCGACGCGACGAGCGGGCGCGCATACGTTATCTTTATTTTGCCAAGTCTCGCCTTTTCGTCAAGCGCTCGACGCGGCGCAAAGGAGCAAATTCGGATTAAATCGGATAAAATCGACTTCCGCGCCAATAAAAACGCGTCTCTTGACCGCGTTTGTCGGGTCGGTCGTCTCGTCTGCCGCGCGTTTTCCGCGACTTGCGTTCCACTAGTCGAGACGCTTCTGAGAATATAAAGAAAAAAGAATCTTGCGACCGTTTATAACGGCGACGCCGAATTTAACGTTGACGCCGACGGCTCCAAACGCTATAATCGCGTTAAAATAGATAAAGCGCAACAAATTTAAGCCGGAATCTCAACTCTTTTAGTACGGTTTCCTTGACCAAAACCGCCTATTTTAACCTAAATACAGCGCGTCAAGCCGACTTTAGCCAAAATAAAAAAAATCCACTTGAAGAATCCGGGAAGCGTTATATATTATGATTGAAACTTGCATTTCTCAGATTCAAATTGAGTGACGTTTTTTTGAATTTGAAATTTTGATTTTTAACGAACAAAAAACGTTTATCGCGTTCTTGGCGGTTCGCGTTTCCGCGTTTTTTGTCGTCGGCGTTTTCGTCGTTTGTCGCCCTCCCTTGCGGAACGTTGCGTTTTGCCGCCGACTTCAAGTCGGTTCCTTTTCGACAATTTAACGTTTCGTCTTGTCGACCCACTAGGAGGCGCGTTAAACGACGGCGCAAAATTAAGTTTTTTTTTTCGTTGGAACGTAATTAAACGCGTCCCTTTAACGACGATCGGCGTTCGTCGTTGATTTCGGTCGTTCGATTCGGTTGGCGTCGAATCGATTTTCGTTCGCGTTCCGGCGGAAAACGTTTTCCGTCGTTTTACGACCTCGTTCGATTCGAGCGCAAAATTGAATCGCGTCGTCGCCGACGGTTTTTGTTCCCTCGTTTCCGTTCGTTTTATAACGATTTTGCGGGACGCGCGGACGCAAACCGTCTTTAACGAGCGAACGAAAGTTCAAACCGAGGAAAACGACTTAGCTTACCGTCGCCGTTTCGGTCTCGGGAAATTTTGCGTTTTCGCCGTTAAAAATCGCTTTGCAAGGAGCGTGTTAACAGGATGTTTTCTCGTCGACCCCAAAGACGGCTTCGCATTGGCGTTACGATGGCTTCCAAACCGGAGCGCAACGAAGTTCAAGGCGTTAGTTACCTCTTCGAAGGCTATACGAACGGCGTCGCCGACGCCGGCGCGATCCCCGAACCTCTTCCTCTCTGCAACAACTTCGACATTACCCTCGAAAAACTCGACGATTTAGACGGAATCGTTTTTGTCGGCGGCGGCGACCTCGACCCGCGCAACGACGGTTATATGTTGCACCCCTACACCCGTCCGATGCCGGCGGAACGCGAAAAATTCGACCGCGCTCTGATGCGCGAAGTCGCTCGCCGTCGTCTTCCGGTTCTTGCGATCGGCGTCGGTATGCAACTCCTTAACGTCGACCAAGGAGGCGCCCTTTTCCTCCATATTCCGGACGACGTCCCGCACGCTTTCCCGCACCGCGACACGATGGATCCCTACCATCGCCACGGCCTCGTTATCGAGAAGAACTCCCTTCTCGACCGCGTGTACGGCGACAACGACGTTCGCGTTTCCAGTATGCACCATATGGCCGTCGACGACGTCGCTCCGAACTTCCTCGTTTCCGCGCGCTGCCCCGGCGACAACGTCGTCGAAGCGATCGAATCGACCTACGAAGACTGGCTCGCCGTCGGCGTTCAATTCCACCCGGAATCGATCGCGGCGTCCGTTCTCGACCGCCGTATTTTCCACGAATTTATTAAGGGCGTCGCCGAATTCAAGCGAACGGGTCGCAATCCCTTTCTTTGGACGCCCGTAAAACCGGAACGTTCCCAAATTTTGGAAAAATCGCGCGTTTCGCTTCCGTCGACTTCGGAAATCACGATCTGAGTCGGCCGCCGGTTTCGCTCGTTCTCCGCGACGAGAACGAGCGTCCGCCTTATAATCGACGCGATCGTTTTATTTTAACCGATCGTTAAACCAAGCGTTCGTTCGATTCCTTTTCCCTAAAATCGTCGCGCCCCTATTTTCGTTAAATTTTCGCCGTTATTCCAAGGGACGACGTTTCGCCGTTCGCCCCTCCGCGCCTCGTCCTTCATATTTTCCCGTTCGTCGCCGCGTCGACCTAAGAAACGGAGCGTTCGATGTTTTTTTTCAAAAATAAAACCCCGGTTGCGTCGCCGTCCCTTCATTGGTTTATCGGCGTTCATATTTCTTCCCAGGCGCGCAAACTCGAAACGGCGCTCGTCGGCGTCGAAGCGGCGCGTCCCGGGGCCGGCGTTCTTCTTCAAAAGAATATGTCGTTCGACCTCCCGGAAGAAATTTTTACGGCGTTCGACGAATTGCGCGCCCAGCTCGACGACGAACGCGAAGAAACGAACGAACGCAAGGACTCCGCGCCGGACGCTTCTCGCTCCCGCGATTCGGACGCCTTCTTCACGGACGCGTCTTCCGATTTAACCCAGCTTTTCCAACTTCGCGTTATGTTGACGACGCTCCAAGTCGAGGCGATCGAGGCGCTCCTCGCGGAAACCGACGTTCGCCGCGATGAAATCGTCGCCGTCGCGATCAACGATCCCGGCGTCTGGACGCGCGCGGCCGATTGGGACGCGCCGCCGACCCGTTACGGCCTCGCCGACGGCGCTTTGTTGGCGGAAAAAACCGGCCTGAACGTCGTCGACGGTTTCGTCGGCAAGGATTGGGCGACCGACGGGCGCGGCCTCCCCGTTTTCGCGTTGCCGTATTGGATTTTGCTCGGCGGTTCCGAACGCGATCGTCTCCTGATCGATCTCGGCGAAACGGCGCGCTGGACGTATATTCCGTCGTCGGCGGTCGATAAAAAATCTTGGACGCGCGTTTCGTTTCAAGAAGTCGCCCCCTGCGGCTCGCTTCTGAACGCGTTGACCGAAGCGACGACTAAAGGAGAATCGAAACTCGACGTCGGCGGACGCCTTTCGGTGCAAGGAAGCCGAAGCGCCGAACTTCTCGACTTTTGGCGGGAAGCTCGGCGGGCGCGGGGCAAGGACGCCCTTCCGCCTCGTTATTTTTCGTCCCCTCATTCCGCGACGCCCGCCGCGCCGTTCTATTTGGAAGCGCTGCAAAAGGACGAATCGCGACGTTTTAACGCCCTCGACGCCCTTTGTACGGCGGTTCATTATATCGCCGAGTCGATCGCGGAAAACGTCGAGTCGAACGCCTCCCGTTTCAACGAGCCGTTCGACGTCGTGTTGACCGGCGCCGCGAAACAAAACGGGCTCTTGTTCAACCGACTTTCCGCCCTATTTACGCCGCGCCAATTTCACTCGCTCGACGAATTCGGCTTCCTCGAAGACTCGTTCGACGCGGTCGCCGTCGCGACGTTGGGCGCTCTCTTCGCGGCGGGCGTCCCGGCGTCCCTCCCGCGACTGACCGGCGCGGCGCGCGAATCCCTCCTCGGTCGCGTTTCCCCCGGAACGCCCGAAAACTGGAAACGCTTTTGGCAGTTTCGGCTCGCTTAACCGGCGCGACCGTTAAAATCGACGTAAACGTTCAAGTTGGCGGCTTCGTTTAGTCAACCATTTTCGTCGACATTCAATATACGCCGCCAACGCGCCGTTGTCAAGCGCCGCCGTCCTTTTTTCTCGCGTCGACGGCGCCAACAATATGGCGCTAATAATATATCGACAAAATTCCCGTCGTTATCCGTCGACGCGTCCTCGTTCCGTCGCCGGTTCGCCCTCCTTTATTTTACCCATTTCTTCCATTTTCTCCAATCCTCGCGCTTCTCTCCGACGCGACGCGTTAATACCGGCGCAAACGTTGCGACCGTTCGACGATTTTTCTTGAAAAAAGCGGTTTTTCTTCGCGTTCCCTTGTTTCGCAAGCCGATTTCGGTTATATTAAAAGAGAAAGCGTCGAAACGCGTTCGGCGGTTTTCTTTCGATTCGGTCGGCGACGCCTTCCCTCCCAACGAGCGTCGTTCCTTCCGTTTCCGCCGCCAACGCTGTTTTCCCGCCTTTTCCTTCCTCACCCGCAAGCGATTTTTTCGCGAGAAAGCGCAAATGTCCGAAAAAACCATTTTTAAACGCATTATCGATAAAGAGATTCCGGCGTCGATCGTTTACGAAGACGACCTTTGCTTGGCGTTTCACGACGTCGCGCCGCAAGCGCCGGTTCACGTCCTCGTTATCCCGAAAAAAGAGTTGCGTTCCCTCGACGACGTCGAGCCGGAGGACGCGCCGTTGATCGGGCATATTTTCGCCGTTATTCGCCGCTTGGCGCGCGAACTCGGCGTCGCCGAAGAAGGTTACCGCGTCGTTTCGAACTGCGGTCAAAACGCGATGCAAACGGTGCCGCACCTCCATTTCCACCTGATCGGAGGACGCGGTTTCGCTTGGCCGCCGGGGTAATTTCGCGTTTTCTCGCTCCAACGATTTTTCAACCGCCGTCTAACGCCGTCGTCGCCGTTTTTTTTGCGACGCGACAAAGTTTTTACGCCAAAATAAAATGAACGAAACCGATAAATATAACGACTACAAATATCATATCGAAACGAACAAAGAGGCGTTCCTCTCGCAATGGTTCGAGGCGCTCCGCATTCCGAGCGTCAGCGCCCAACGCGAACACAAGGACGACGTCCGCCGAATGGCCGGCTGGCTCGTTTCGTTCCTCCGCGCCAACCTCGGTTTGAATTCGCGAACGATCGAAACCGGCGGCGCTCCGCTCGTTTACGCCGAATCGCCGAAAATCCCCGGCGCGCCGACCGTCCTGATTTACGGCCACTACGACGTTCAACCGGCCGAACCGTTCGAAGAATGGGTTTCGCCGCCCTTCGAACCGACGATTCGCGACGGCAAAGTCTACTGTCGCGGCGCGAACGACGACAAAGGCCAATGGAGCGCGCACCTTTGCGGGCTTCAAACCTACTTGGCGGTCAACGGCTCTTTCCCGATTCAAATCAAGTTCATTCTCGAAGGCGAAGAGGAAGTCGGGAGCGACGGCCTTTCGACCTTCCTCGGCGTCGAAAAGAACCGTCAACTTTTGGCTTGCGACGCGATCGTCGTCAGCGACACGTCGGCGGCGGGCCCCGGAATCCCGGCGATCACCTACGGCCTCCGCGGCGTCGTCGGTTTCGAAGTAAAGGCGATCGGCCCGAATCGCGACCTTCACTCCGGCATTTACGGCGGTTCCGTCTACAACCCGGCGATCGCGTTGGCGAAAATTATCGACTCGATTATCGACGAAAACGGCAAGATTCAAATTCCCGGTTTTTACGACGACGTCGTCGAAATTTCGCCGATGGAACGCGAAGCGCTCGCCGGCAACCCGTTCGACGAAAAGGAAAATAAGGCGCACATCGGGATCGGCGCGGAGTTCGGCGAACCGGAATACACGACGCTCGAACGTCGCGGCGCGCGTCCGGCCTTCGACGTCAACGGCCTCACCAGCGGTTACCAAGGCGAAGGAGGCAAAACGATCATTCCGAGCTGGGCGTCGGCGAAGATCACCTTCCGCACCGTCCCGAACCAAGACCCGGAAAAGATTCGCGAAGGTCTCCGCGCCCACCTCGCGAAGGTAACGCCGCCGGGAATCAAGACCGAGTTGACCTGTTCGCAGGGCTCCGGCGGGATGGTGATTCCGCTCGACGGCCCGTTCATCGTCGCGGCGAGCGACGCTCTCGAACGCGTTCACGGACGGCGTCCGCTCTTCGTCCGCGACGGCGGTTCGATTCCGATCGTCGCGAAGTTGCGCCAAGAGTTGAACGCCGAAACGATTTTGATCGGTTTCGGGCTCGAAGACGACGGCATTCACTCGCCGAACGAAAAGTTCAATCTCCGCTCCTTCTTCGACGGCGTTCAAACGAGCGCGCTCCTTTGGGACGCGTTCGCGAAAATCTCGCTCGAAAAATAGTCGACGTTCGCCCCAACGGCGATTTGAAAGCGTCCGCGGCTTTGTTTGCGACTCGGCGGCGGACGCCTTTTCCTTTTTCTTGCCCCCCCCCCCCGAGGAACCAGCCTTGTCCCCCGCCGACGACGACAACGACGTTTCCCGCTCGTTTGAAATTCCGCCTTCGCGCTTTTTTCCGCCGGTCGAAGCGGCCGAACCGGACGGTCTCCTCGGAATCGCTTTCGACGGCGCGCTCCATCCCGACTTAATCGTCGACGCGCTCGTTCACGGCGTCTTTCCTTGGCCCTTTACCGTCCCCGACGCTATCGACGACGCCGATTTCGACGATCCCAACGACTTTAACGACGAAGACGAGGACTTCGAAGAGTTCGACGACGCGAACGATTTTAACGAAAACAACGATTTCAAAGAATTTAACGACGAGGACGAGGACGAGGACGATTTCGCCGTTTTCGACGAAAAACCCGACGCCGCCGACGCGCTTTTCGACGCTCTTTCGCCGCGCTGCCGAAACGCCGTTTGGGAAGGTTTCGACGCCTCGTCCCTTCTCCGCCTCGGCGAACTTCGCGTTTCGACGACCGACGATCCGACGCGACCGACGGCGACGCGCGAAATTCTCGGTTGGTGGTCGCCCGATCCGCGAGCGATTTTCGAATTGGACGATTTTCACGTCTCTCGGCGACTCGAGCGAACGATTCGAAGCGGCAAGTTCCGCGTTACCTTCGACGAAGCGTTTCCGGAGGTAACGCTCGGTTGCGCGAACGCGAAAGGTCGGGCGAACGGCGAAAGCTGGATAACTCGGGAATTTTACGCAAGTTATTGCCGACTTTTCGAACTCGGACTGGCGCACAGCGCCGAATGTTGGCTCGGCGACCGGCTCGTCGGCGGCGTTTACGGCGTCGCGATCAACGGTTTTTTCGACGGCGAATCGATGTTTTCGGTCGAGCGCGACGCTTCGAAAGTCGCGTTGGTCG
>JAFSFF010000509.1 GCA_017435375.1 Thermoguttaceae bacterium | reverse complement strand
GGCGCTGTTCGCGTTGGGAACGACCGGCGTCGAAAAAAGGGCGTTTCTTGAGCGGATTCGAAAGGGACGAAACGCGGCGGCGTCGGGCGGCTTGGAAGACGTTGCGCGAAAAGACGTTGCGTAAGCGGCGGCGATCGCGCAAGTTAAATTGCGATTTTTTTCTTTTTTGCCGAAAAATTGCTTGCGTTTAGCGCGTCGAGGCGCTAAAATAAAAGGAAAGTCGACGCGGTCTTCGACGTTGAAACGAAGGCGCGTATAACGTTTTTATTGCCGTTAAAGGAGTTATCGAAATGAAACGCCGGGATTTTTTGCGCGCGACCGCCGCCGGGGCCCTCGCCGCTCCGCTTCTGCCGAATCTGTTAACGGATGTCGCGAAGGCCGCCGAGCCGACCGCGCGTTGGTATAAGGGAAATCTGCACGCGCATTCGCAGTGGAGCGACGGGCAGGATTTGCCGGAAGTCGCGCTCGCCGAATACAAGAAACGCGGATATAATTTCTTCGCGTTCACCGAACATAACGTCTTGCAACAAAACGACTTCAAGTTTGACGGCAAAGACGCGAAACCGTTCGACGGCGAAACGTCGCGTTGGAAGCGGTTGGCGACGCCGGGCGTTCGGTCGAATTTGACCGAAGATCGGGTTCGTAAAGCGCGCGAATTTTTCGGCGAAGACTCCGTCGCGATGAAGGAAACCGCCGAGGGAACTTTCGTTCGTTTGAAACCGTTTACGGAATTGAACGAACAGTTCGGCGATAAGGAAAATTTCCTTTTAATGCCGGCGTTTGAAATGACGACTCCTTGGGCGCACCTCAACTTAATTAACGTCGAGGAAACGTTTTACCTCGACGACGAGAAGATTGGCGGCGTCGTTTCAAAGTCCTACGACAAGGCGCGCGAAATGTACGACGGGGCCGGCAAGCCTTGGCTCTTTATGGTCAACCACCCGCTTTGGCAGTATTACAACGAGCAGCCGAGCGATCTCATTGCGCGGCCGGAGGTTAAGTTCTTCGAGTTTACCAACAACTGCACCGCGTACCCGTTCATTCCGGGCGCTTGGACGCCGGAGTCGTTTTGGGACGTCGTTAACGCTTACAGGGCGTCGCACGATCAAGATTTCCTTTACGGAACCGGAACCGACGACTCGCACGGCGTCTATAACACTGGATTTGTCGCGTTTTACGGTTGGACCGGCGTCCGCGCGACGGAACTGACGCCGAAAGCGATTTTCGACGCGATGAATCGGGGCGACTCGTACATTTCGACCGGGCTCGAATTGGAAGACGTAACGTTCGACGGAAAAACGCTTTGCGTCAAAGCAAAACCGGAGAAAGAAGGGAAGTGGCGCGTCGAATTTTTCGGAACGAAAAAGGATTACGACCCGACGCCGAAGTACTTCGACGCGAAAGCCGGGCCGAAAATGAACCGTCGCATCGAGGGATATTCGGAGAAAATCGGCGAAAAATTGGCGACGTTCGACGGAACCGAAGGTTCGTATACGTTGAAATCGGACGACTTGTACGTGCGAGCGCGCGTTACCCGAGTCGGCGCCGAACCGGTTTACTTGGGAACCGGGGCCGATAAGTCGCCGCTTCCGACCGACGCCGCTTGGACGCAACCGTATCGCGGCTAAAATAGGCGACGCGTTGTCGTTTCGACGGAGACGGCAATAAAAAACGCTCGTCGTTTGTTAAAGAAACGGCGAGCGTCGCGAGGATTCGGAGCCGGTTAAGCGAAATAACGAATCCTTAACCGGCGTTTTTTTAACAAGTTGCGCGTCGATGAAAAGTCAGCCGGCGATTTTGAACGCGGCGGGACGAAGCGTTGCGGAACGAGCGGCGACGTCGCGAATGATCGCGTCGGCGACCGCGACCGCTTGCGCCGCGCGCTCGCCCGGAACGGTCGACGGCGTTCCGCGTAAAATCGACGAAACAAAGTCTTGCATTTCGAGCGACAAAGCGTCAAACGGGTCGCGAACGAGTTCTTCCGTCTCGTATTCCTCCGACATAAAAGTCGGAACGCGCGACGCCATTTCGCCGAACGTAACGCGGTTCGGAGCGTATTCGCCGCTAAGAATCGATTTTTTCGGGGTTAAGCGTTTGGCGGAACGAGCCGCGAAGTCGATTTCGAGCGTTTGCGACGCGGTTCGGAGCGTCGTTTTGCGAACCGGCGCCTGTTCGACGCGAGAAGCGGAAAGGCGAGCGACGGAACCGTTGGCGAACTCGAGCGTCGCAAACGCGGCGTCTTCGCAACCGCCGAACTGCGAGTAACCGAACGCCGAAACGCGTTCGACCGGCGACGGAATCAGCGACAAAACGAGTTCTAAGTCGTGTATCATCAAGTCGTAAACGGCGCCGACGTCGGTCGAGCGGAACGTGTAGCCGCTGCAACGCGTCGCGTCGACGAAAACCGATTCGCGACCGGCGCGGACGTCGGTCAAAAACGTTTGCGCCGCTTGCCAAGCCGGGTTGTACTGCTCGACGTGTCCGACTTGGAAAACAAGATTGCGCGACGCGGCGAGGCGAGCGAGTTCGAGCGCGGACTTGCCGGACGTCGTCGCCGGTTTCTCCATCAGGAGGTGTTTGCCGGCGTTCAGAACTTCGCGACCGATTTCCGCGTGCAGAATCGACGGCGCCGCGACGACGACCGCGTCGACTTTGGGCAAAAGTTCCGCGACCGACGCAAAGCCTTCGACGTTAAGTTTTTCCGCGACGCGACGGCGGTTCGATTCCGAAACGTCGGCGACGCCGATCAGTTCGACTTCCGGATTGGCCGCGGCTTTGTCCGCGTGAAAACCGCCGAGACGACCCGCCCCGACGACGCCTAAACGCAATTTTTTCATTGTTTCGCCTTTGTTGTTTGCGGCGACGCTTTCTCTTGGTTTCAAACGACTTAGCGCGCTCGAAAGCGGAAGTCGACGAACGAAAAAAGCGACGTTGGTTGCGCGAATACGACCGACGACGCGAGCCGATTCGCCAAGTTGCGACGCGTCGAAAAAGCGCGTCGCCATTTCATTTCATTATAACCGAGTTTCCGATTTTGGGAACAAGGGAACCTCTAAGGATTGGAAGAAAAATGCGGATTTTATCGATTTTTCTTAAAGTTTGACGTCTTTACCGTCTCGAGGAGGCGGCAACCGTGGGGAACCGCCCGCTTTCAACGAACGATTTCGAGCGCTTTCGCCAAAGCGTCGGCGTTTTGTTGGTGTCCGGTTTTGCAGGCGCGGAACTCGCCGTCCCAATCGACCGGCGCGAGCGCGAAATCGCCGAACATATCGAGAATCTTGTGTCGGGCGCACTCGTTTTCAAAACGGAGACGGTTTTCAATCGGGCCGTCGGGGCCGTATACGAGGACGTCGCGCGGCCCGACGCGACCGCAAATTCCCTGTTCGCGGAGGTAGTTCGCCTCTTCGAAGGTCAAAAAAGTGCGCGCCGGCGCGATTTCGCGTCGAAACGTCTCGGGCGTAAACTCAAATCGCGCCATTTGGTTCGGAATCGAACGAGGAACGTCGTAAATCAATCGATATTCGTAACAGGACGAGCCAAAATCATACGCGTTTTTTTCGGCGGAATCGTTAACGTCGTTAGAATCGGCGTTTTCGTTTAAATTGTCGACGACCGGCGCGCTCGGCAGAACGTCGACGTACGCGGAATCGTCGCCGAAACGACCGGGAAAAACGATTTTAAGTCGAGTTCGTTCGCGGGTTTGCTCGACGGCGCCGGCTTCGAGGAACGCTTCCAAAAACGGCGCCGCGGAACCGTCGAGACCGGGCGCTTCGGGCGCGTCGACCAACACGTCGCAGTTGTCGATTCCGGCGCCGCGAAGCGCGGAAAGAACGTGTTCGATCATATCGACTTGCGCGTCGCCGACGGCGAGACTTGTTTGGCGCGGTTTGCGGATTCGGTTGGCGACGAGGGCCGGAATCGGCGCGGAGTTCGGGAGGTCGACGCGAAAAAAGCGAACGCCGGAATCGTCGTCGGCGGGAAGGAAGGAAAAGACGACGTCGCGACTCGTCCAAAAGCCGAAACCGGCGACGTCGACGCGGCGCGCCAACGTTCGTTGACGGCGGGTCGACTCGACGCGGACGATCTCGGGAAGGGAAAAACTCAAGGGATGGCTCCGGCGGCGGTTCGCTCGTTCGAGCGCTCTTGCGAGGGGCGGAAAAGGGGCAAACGCGGAATCATC
>JAFSFF010000508.1 GCA_017435375.1 Thermoguttaceae bacterium | reverse complement strand
GTAATTCTTCTCCAGATTGTACAGTTTCTCTAAAGCGTCGGCGACTCCTTGATAAATGTGCCGCCGCCAGCGCCCCATATCCTTCCATTTGCCGATCGGGACGACGCAACCTTGCTGAAACGACTTCGTTTCGTCCGGAATCAAAAGTTTCGGATCGAACGTGTGAACGACGCCGAGCCCTTGGCAATGCGGACAGCGTCCCTGCGGACTGTTGAAGCTGAAAAGTTGCGGCGTCGGACGCTCGAAACTGATTCCGCAATGCGAACAGGCGTAATCGGCGCTAAAATAAATTTCCGTCTCGCCGTTTGATTTCGCGTCGTTTCCGGACGCGACGTCGAGACCGTCGAAAAGCGCCGCTTCGTCCGCGTCGCCGTCTTCTCGCTCCGACGTTCCGGCGTTCGACGGCCAATCGTCGACGAACGTCGGAGGCGCGTCCAATTCGGCGCCGTCGCCGCTTTCGGTCGAGTTCTCCGCCGATTTTTCCGTCGCGTCGGTCGTTCCGTTCGCCGCGTCGTTTCCAACGTTCGCCGTTTCAATCAGCGCGACGGCTCGCCCCTTGCCGAGTTGCAACGCCAAATCGAGCGCTTCGGCCAAGCGGCGATAAATCGTTTCCGACTGAACCAGCCGGTCGACGACGACGTCGACCGAATGCCGCAACCGCCGGTCGAGCGAAATTTCGTCGTCGAGCGAGAGAATTCGCCCGTCGACGCGAACGCGTCGGAATCCTTTGCGGCGCAGGTTGGCGAAGAGGTCGGCGGCGCTCCCCTTTTGATTGCGAACGAGCGGCGCCAAAATCTGAAGGCGCGCGCCCTTCGGGACGACCTTCAAACGTTCGAGAATTTGCGCTCGGGTTTGCGCGACGATCGGACGCCCGCATTTCGGGCAAAAACCGGTCGCGACGCGAGCGAAAAGAACGCGCAAGAAATCGGAAACTTCGGCGACGGTGCCGACCGTCGATCGAACGTTTTGCCCGGCCGCTTTTTGCGCGATCGAAATCGCCGGACTCAACCCCGAAACGCGCTCGACGTCCGGTTTTGGAAGCTGTCCCAAAAATTGCCGCGCGTAACTAGAAAGGCTCTCGACGTAACGACGCTGCCCCTCGGCGTACAAGGTGTCGAACGCGAGCGAACTCTTCCCGCTCCCGCTGACGCCGGTAAAGCAAATCAAACGATTGCGCGGCAACGTCAGCGAAACGTCGTCCAAATTGTGTTCGCGAGCGCCGCGAATAACGACGTCGGCCATTTTCCCTCGTTCGACTTCCTAAATCGCTTAAATCTTTTAATCCCTAAACAGCCCAAACCGCTCCGACGCCTCAAACGCCCTCGACGTCCTAAGTTAACGTCGCGCAATAAAAAGACGAGGCAGCGGCGCAACGCGTTTCTTCGTCGCTCCCGGTTCGGTCGAGCGCCGGGATTTCGACGTCGGAAAAGAGAAACGCCGTCCTTATTTATTATACGCCGTTTACGTCGACGCGACGCCCCGGGCAAGGCGATTTTTCGCTAAATTTTTCAAATTTCGCCCGAAAGACGCAAAAAATTCGCCGCCGCGCCCCGCTTTCCGCTCCCGAAAAGCCGCCCAATTAGCGCAATCTAACAACGCGAATCGCCGCAAACAGCGCGCTCGCCGCAGACGCCGCTGTTTTCCTAAATTAACGCCGCCGACGTCGTCGAAAATTAGCGAACGATGCGCCCGCCGCCGAGCAGTCGACCGCGCCAATAACAAACGAGCGCCTGTCCCGGCGCGACGCCGAAACGCGGCTCGTCCGGAATCGCTCGAATCGTCCCGTCGGAACCGGCGCGAACGGTCGCCGCGACCGAATCGTTGCGGTACCGAATTTTAATCTCGCAACGAAAATCCTCGTCGAGGGGAACCGGCGCCGCCCAATTCGCGTCGACGGCGCAAATTTCGCGAACCGCCAACGCTTCGTAAGGGCCGAGAACGACCTCTCTCGTCGCCGCGTCGACCCGTTGAACGAAGATTCGTTCGCAGAATCCCATCCCGAGCCCCTTGCGCTGACCGACGGTAAACTTTTCGTATCCCGCGTGTTTTCCGATAATCTTCCCGTCGAGCGAGACAAAATCGCCGGAAGTGTCGTCGAGCGCCGCGCTCCAACGCTCCGGATTCGCCGCTCGAAAGTCGCGAACGAACTCGAGTCGCCGCTTGTCCGGAACGAAACAAACCTCTTGGCTGTCCTTGCGCGCCGCGACCGGGAGCCCCCTATCTTGCGCAAGTTGCCGAACTTCGCTCTTTTCGAGTTCGCCGACCGGAAATTCGACGCGCCGCAACGTCTCCGCGTCGACGCCGTACAAGAAATACGACTGATCTTTCGCCGACGGCGCCCGTTCGATAAAGACCGCGTCGCCGTTCGCTTTTAACCAATCGGGCAAAACGACAAACTCGCCGCCGACGCCGCGACCGCCGCCGTTTACTGAAGCTTCGTCGACGCCGCCAATCCCGTCGTTTGCCGAAACTTCGCCGACGTCGCCCCCCCCGTCGTTTGTTGAAACTTCGCCGACGCCGCAAACCCCGCCGTTTGCGCAAACCGCCGAACCGCCGTTAAACTCGGTCGACTTTGCCGCTCTTGCCGCCGCCGTTTCGAGTTCCGCGACCCAATCGGCGACGCGGCGCTTGCGAACGTAATGCCCGGTCGCGAGCCGTTCTCCGCCGAGCCGTCGACAAACGTCGTCGAGGAGCCCGAACTTGATCGTTCGGTTGCAAAGCGCGCAAGGATTCGGCGTTTGCGCCGAATAATACTCGTCGACAAAATTTTCGACGACGGCGGCGAAGGGCGCGTCGACGTCCAAAATCGTCAGCGGAATCCCGAGAAACGCCGTCGTTTCGAACGCGGAAACGGCGTCGACCGGAAGCCCCTTCTCGCTCCAAAACGCGACGGCGGCGTCGGGCGCGACTTCGGTCAACGCGCCGTTTCTCGCGACCGAATAAAGCGCCGGTCTCGCCGAGTTTTCCCAGCTCGCCCATTTTTCGAGAACGCGGCGCGTTTCGTCGGCGTCGAGCGTCGCTTGATACCGATGCCGCATATAGAGCCCGCGAACGTCGTCGCCCCGCTCCTTCAAAATCGCCGCCGCGACGCCGCTGTCGACGCCCCCCGAAACCGCGCAAAAAATTTTCATCGCCTAAACCGCCTATTTTCTCTCAACGCTTCCAACGCCCTAAACGTCCAAAACGTTTTAAACACTCTAAACGTCGCCAATTTCCTCAACGTCGCCGCGACGACGCAGCCAAACGCAAACCGACGCGCCGCCCGTCTTGCCCAACGCTCGAACTTCCGCGCCGCCAAGTCGTTAAAATCGCTATTTTTTACCGGCGCCGTTCCTTTTTCGCTTCGTTCGGCCAACGAAAACGAACGTCGCGACCGCTAAAATCAGCGCGACCGTTTTAATCGCTCCGATTCGTCGCCGCAACTTTTCCCAATCGACGCCGAAAAACCGCCGTTCCGTCGCGCCGTCGTTCATTTTTTTCGCCGCTCGCCCGTTCGACGTCCAAAGTTAAACAAACCTTACTCGTTCGTCGACTCGCCCAATTTCAACGCCGGAACGCCCTCGAACCAACTTTCGTCGATAAATCGCCCGAGCAAGTAGAATTTTTGATCCGGATACCAAAGAACCGCGCGCCCGTCGAGTTGCGTCGAACTCGTATAAAACGACTGCCCGCTCGGTCGGTCGGCGAAAAGTTTCGGCTCCGCGAACCAAATCGGCTGCCGCGCGCCCGCTTGGTACGTCCCGGCGAGAAGGTAAAGCGGCCCGCGATTTTGCCAAGGATTTTTGTCGTCGAAATTGAATTTATTATGAACAAACGCGTAATAGTAACCGCTCGCCGCCTCGTTTCCCTTCCAGTCGTAAATCGGACAGGGCGACAACGGGTGTTCGAACGGCTTTCCGCCGTCGCGGTCGAGGAGCGGTTCCGGCGCCGCCCAAGTTTCGCCGTCGTCCTCGCTAACCGTCCAATAAGGCCGCCCGACTCCGGTTCGCAAAAGCGCGAAAAGCCGACCGTCCGGCAACTTAACGATCGACGGTTCCTCGCAATGCGCCCCGACGCGGAGAACGTCGTCGTTCGTCGCGAACCAACGGACGACCAAATCTTTCGGCTCCGGGTCGTCGTCGATATTCTCGAACCGCATAAACTCCGTCGCGGTTTTGAATTTCGAATGAAACTCCGGCGCGGCGTACCGAGTGCAACCGACGAGATATTTTCCGCCCTCGCCGAGTCGCAACGGCTTTTGCCAAACCACCCATTCGGGGGGAATCGTCGCGTCGGTCGGGTCGTTCGTCGTTCGCGGTTGGTCGATCGTT
>JAFSFF010000507.1 GCA_017435375.1 Thermoguttaceae bacterium | reverse complement strand
GTCGTCGTCGCGGTTTCGACGCCGACGTTTTGGATGATATTTTCCTTCGGCTCGTGACAGCCGACGCAGCCGAACGTTTCGCCCGGTTAGAGCGTCGACCAGCTGCGCATCGTTTGCGCGACGTCGCCGTTTTCGTCGACGAGTTGGAAATAAACGGGCGTCAGCGCCGGGACTTCGAAGTACGCGGAACCGTCCGCTTCAACCGGGACTTCGCCGATCACCTTCTTAACGTCCCAAGTGCCGTTGTTCCCGGCGACCGGAGTCGCGACCATCGCGCCCCCCGCCGGGCCGCCGTTCACATTGTTGCGAATCCCCGCCGCTCGGAAATCGAGCGCGACGACGCGGAGCGACTTGATTTTTCCGCGTTCGACGCCCGCGAGGCCCGGGCCTTCGTACACGTCTTGAACGTAATAACGACCGGTCTTTTCCTTCAAGTTCACTTGCGAAACGCGCGTCGTCGGGATCGAACGCTCGGCCAACGGGAGCGCTTGCCCGCAGCTGATCGCCGGGTCGAACGCGAGGAGTTCGCGGTTCCCCGCCGGGTCGAACCAGTAGACGCCGAACGGAACGCCGTACCATTTGCCGTTCGGACGGCGGCCTTCCGGGAGATAAGCGACCAAGAAGTTCGTTTCGTCGAACGCGTAAGGATATTGGAACAGTTCGCCGACTTGCCCGTAAGCGTCGATTCGCTCCGCCGGGGTTTCGCGAACCGGGGCGATCAGCGTCGCGCCTTGGTTTTCTTGCGTCCCCTTCGAACGGTCGATCATCATCAGCTTGCCGTGTTGGTAGGTGTGGTGCCCGGACGCGATCGCGATCACCTTGCCGGTTCCCGGAACGCCGCGAGCGTGCATCACCGTCGTCGGGAAATAGGAGTTGTTCCCGTAAAATTCCGTTTGGCCGGTGCCGTCGACGTTCATCGCGAAGAGCGGTTGCGGGTAAATTTGCCCGCGGTCGTTGTAATCCCAACGGGTGTAAACGACGCGACCGTCCTCGATGATTTGCGGGTAGTTGACCGTTACTTGGTCGACCGAAACGCGGCGGAGGAAGCGGCCCTGCGCGTCGCACGTGTAAAGGTTCGAAACCTCCGTCCACCAGCAGTCGGTGATTTGCGCGCAACGGGTCGAGCAGAAGAGGAAATCGCCGTTCGGGAGGTAAATCGGCTCAATGTCGGCGACGCCGAGACCGAACGTGATTTGACGCGTCTTTTTCGTTTCAATATCGTATTCGTAGAGGTGGAAATCGTCTTCCGTGAAGCTCTTGCGCATCGCGAAAACGATTCGTTTGCCGTCCCAAGAGACGTCGGGGTCGCGAATCGTGCCGTCCGCCGTCGAAACGAGAACCTCGTGTTTGAGCGTTCCGTCCGGTTGGAAGGTCGCGAGGCAAAGCTGGCCGCCCGGTTTGCGGTCGACGCTGAAGTCGAGGTAGGCTTCGTCGGTAACGTCTTCGGTGTAGGCGTAATGGCTCGCGCCGATAACGTAATGCTTCGTGTAAACGAACGCCGGCGCGTTTTCGACGACGACCGCCAAACGGCGAGCGCGGCGGGCCTTGCAGACGTCGGCGTAAAGTTCGCGCCAACGCGGGTCGGTTCCGTTCGCGGAGTCGGCGGCTAAGTCGACGAAGCGCGAACGGAGCTTTTCGACCGCCGCTTTCGAACCGGCCGGAGCGACAAATTCGTTTTCTTCGTCAAAATCGGCGTCTTTTTCGAGCGCGGTCAAGAGGCGGTCGACGAGTTCGCGCTCTTTCGAATCGCTTTTTTCGTCGACGAAGAACCCCGGCGCGGCGTCCTTCGCGTCTTGCGCCAACCAATCTTGGAAGAGGCGCGCCTCGAACTTGGCGGCGTCGAACCCCCAATCGGACTCGGCGCCGTTCGACGGAACGGGCCCGCAACCGAATAAGAAGGCGAACGTCGACGCCCAAACGCCCCAAACGGCGAAACGGTTAATCAACGACGGCATTTTTCCCTCCAAAACGCGCCGAAATTCGACGCAATTTCAAAAACAAAATTTCAACACAAAATTCGACCAACGGCGTTCAAAACGCGAAACCGCGCTCGAACGCCAAGTCGACCCAACCGCGTTCGACGTCGAAAAAACGCTCGTCGAACGCCGATTTTGTCAATATTAATTAATAAGGGCGAAAACGAACGCCCGTTCGACGGTTTTCCGGCCGTTTTCCGTCCGCCTTTTAAGGACTTTTCAGCGGTTTTGAGCGGCTTTTCGAACCGTCGCGCCGCGGTTTTAACGTCGTTTTCCGACGTCCCAAGCGGCGCCAGCGTCGTCAAAACCGCTAAAATCGCTTCGGCGTTACTCCGCCGACGCGTCAAACGGCGGCGGGCGCCATCGTAACGGCGAACTCGAACGAAACGGCGAGCTTCCCTTCGCAGTAAACTTTCGCCTTAAGGAAATAAGCCGCGGCCATTTTCTCCTTGAACGAAACGCGCAGTTCGACCGTTTCGCCGGGGCGCACAATCCGCTTGAACTTGACGTCGTTAATGCGACCGACGACCGGTTTCAACTCGACGCCGGGTTCGCCGTTTTGCCCGTCTTCCCCATTTTCCGCGTCTTGCGCCGCGATCAGCCGCGACGTAAAGATCGCGCCCGCCTGCATCGCCGCTTCGCAAAGGACGACGCCCGGAACGATCGGCGCGCCCGGATAATGCCCGGCGAAGAAAAATTCGTCTTCCTTAAAGCGGTACGCGCAAACGATTTCCTCGTCGCTCCACTCGCGAATCTCGTCGACGAACAGGAACGGCGGTCGATGCGGAATCGCCGCCAAAATCGCCTCTTTCGAACCGTCGAAGGTCGTTTTTTCTTCCATTTTCTTCCCCGTTTCTCCGTTTTTTCCAATTTAACGCCGCGAACGTTCCGCCGCCAACCGGCAAAATCGCTAAAATCGGCGCAACCGCCAAAACCGCTTCGGCGCGAGGGCGGAAAACGCCTTTTTCGCGCTCCCGCCGTTCCCCGCTCCGCCGTCGTCAAGCCCAACCGTTCGCGACGCGTCGTTAAATTTTGCGCAAACCGCGCGCTTTACGCCGTCGACGTTAGTTTTCGGCCCCGGCGACCACGAAACCGTCGACGTCGTTCGCCGCGATGACGCCGTAATTGACCGCGCCAAGCCAACCGGACATAATGATCCCGACGCTCCCGGCGTGGAAGAGGCCGCCGACTTTCGACGCGAGCGCTCGGCTGACCGCCAACCCTTCGTACTTCGTCCCAAAAGAGGCGCCCCCCCAGTGATCGGTGTAATCTTTAAAGGTTTTCGGCGTCGCGGCTTCGACGTAAGCGACTTTGTCGCGGATTCCCGGGACGTACTTATCGAGCGCGTCGAGCGTCGTTTCGATCAGGTCTTGTTTGCTCGCCTCGTACTCTTCCGGGCTCAGGTTCGCCCAGTCGTCGTAATTGGCGTTCGAGCTGGCGACGACGTAATAACGGTCGGTTCCGGGTCGCGTTTTCGGGTAATAGAAGGAGTAAGTGCGGCTCGTAATATTGCGGCTGAGGAGCCAATCGGCGCGGAATTCCGGCGCGACGGAGGTGAAAAGCAAGTCGCCGCATTTCTCTTCGTCGAGCGTTTCGCCCTTTTTCAACGCGATGTAAACTTGCGCGCTCGAATTGTTGAGGCGGGTCGCTTCCGCGTCGGCGATAAAGTCCGCGTCGAAATATTCGCGACCGACGAGATCGAAAATCGTCCCTTTCAGGTTCCCGTTCGAGAGGACGGCGCGAGCGCGAATCGTCTTCCCGGCCAGCGTCGAGACGTTTTTCGGGC
>JAFSFF010000506.1 GCA_017435375.1 Thermoguttaceae bacterium | reverse complement strand
CGGGTCGTTTTGATAACGTCGAATAAACTCGTCCAAAATGCGGATCGCTTCGTCGAAATTCTGTTGGACGATTTGCAAAAGCGCGCGTTGGACGACGACCTGTCCGGCGACGTCGGCGGGAATTTCCGGCTCCGCGGCCAAAGCGTTCAGTTGTTTTTCCGCTTCTTGATAGTTCCCGGATTTACCGACCGTCGCGGCTTTTTCGAGGCGGCAAGTCCAACGGAGCGGCGACGTCGGGTACTCGTTGAGGTTGCGGTCGAAATAGTTGAGCGCCGCGGAGTAAGCTCCCGACTGCGCTTCGCAAACGCCGAGGTAATAATAAACGTATTGGACGTAAGCGTCTTTCGGAAACTCGTTTAAAAATTGCGTGAAAAGCGGACGCGCTTCCGAATATTGACGCAAATTGAAATAAGAGTGCGCGTTATGGAACGTCGCCTCTTTGTAATAGTCGGCGTTTTTGCCTTGATTAATGACGTATTGAAAATGCGCCCGAGCGAGCGCCGTTTGCTCCGGGTCGACAAATTCGCCGAGCGCGAGGCGAGCGTGTCCGGCGAAAAGTTCCGCTTTGTTGCGATTTTTCGACGCCGGATATTGCGCGATAAACGCTTCGAGACGCTGAATCGCTTCCGCGTAATTGCCTTGATTATGTTGTTCAAGCGCGGCGGCGAGGAGAGCGTCTTCCGTTTGCGTCGCCGAAGCGGTTTGCGACGTTTGCGCAAAAACGGAAATTTGGGGCGACTCGAACGACGGCGAAACGACGAAGAGCGCGGCGGTTAACGCGGTTCCGAGGGAAAAGGTCGACGTCGCGAGCCGACGGCGTTTCGAATGACGTCGCGGAAAAACGTTCAAAACGGGAAGGGCGCTCATAAGGCGGTCTTTCGTCTCTTGTCGATGCGGAAAATGGGGGAAATGGGAAGGTTGAGCCGTCGAAAAACGTCGGCGCGGAGAACCCGTCGAACTTTCGCGACCAACGGAGCGGGCGTTTACGGTCGACGCGTCGAGACGGAACGCCCCCTAATAAATAGTATACCCAATTTCTTTTGCCGCGCCAAGACCGTTTTGTGAAATTCTGCTATTTTACCTAAATTTCTTATTTTGAAATTGCGGATTAGAACGACCGTAAGACGGGCGTTTGACGGCGAATGGGAAAGAGGCGAAAGGCGGAACGGAGATTTGGCGTTCCGTCGGCGGCAAAAATTGGAGAAAAACGAGGAAAAAACGCCGTCGCGCGGGAGCGCCGCTTGCGATTTTGCCGCCGAACCTTTATAATCGAGAAGAAAGCGGGAGTCGACGAAGCGGCGGCGAACGAAAAGAGAAAAGCGACCGAAAACGCGGCGGAATCGGCGTCGCGGCGAAAATAAACGGACGAAAAAGGGAGAAACGCGATGAAACGGAACGAAAAAAACGACGACGCGAAGACCTCGGAAACGCTTAAAACATTCGAAGACGCGGCGAGCGAAGCGCGGATTCCGCGTCGGCAAGCGTTGAAAACGGGGGCGCTCGGACTCGCGTCGGCGGCGCTCGGCGGAGAAAGCGTTTTCGCGCAAGGCGGCGGACGAGGACGAGGACGCGGGCGGGAACGCGGTTTTCAGCCGATTCTCGACCGCGACGTTCCGAACGCGGCGGCGAACGGCGGCGCGGACGACGAATTCCCTTATCATCTCGACGGTTGCAAAACGTTTAGCGAGTACAAAGCGTTGCGCAAACGCGAGGGGCGCCCCTGCGATCCGGTCGTCGTCGAGCCGGACAACCCGTCGCTGACGTACGAGCGTCGGCGTTGCGCGAACTGCGGGCGATGCGACGAAGCGTGTATGGCGCAAACGATCTCGCACTGGTACCGCCGCGACGCGTTAAAAGACGGCGTCTCGACAATCTGCGTGAACTGCGGGCAATGCGTAACCGCGTGTAAGTTCAACGTCCTGCACGAACGGCTCGATTACGTCGAGGTCGCGTCGGCGATTCGGGAAATCGCGCTAGCGGCGCAAAACGAAGCGACCGGAGGAAATGGGAAAAGCGGCGAGAACGGCGAAAATGGGAAAGCGGCGCGGACTTTCGTCGCGACGACGGCGCCCGCGCTCCGCGTTTCGCTCGGCGAAATGTTTGGGCTCGAACCGGGCGCAAACCTCGAAGCGAAGCTCGCGGCGGCGCTGCGGTTGATCGGGTTCGACTTCGTTTTCGACGCGACGTTCGGCGCCGACTTGACGATCGAGGAGGAGTCGCGTGAACTTTGGGCGCGTCTGAACGAACCGAACGCGGGGCCCCTTTTCACCTCCTGTTGTCCGGCTTGGGTAAAGTTCGTCGAGACGTTTTATCCGGAATTCATTCCGAATTTGTCGACGACGCGGAGCCCGCTCCTGTCGCAAGGCGCGGCGATCAAAACGCGTTTCGCCGAGGAAAAAGGGCTCGACCCGGCGACGATAACGCACGTCGCGTTCGTTCCCTGCGTCGGGAAAAAGTTCGAGGCGACCCTCCCGAACGCGAACGCGGCCGGGCGATATTGGAAAAACGAAACGATTCGCGACCTCGACTTCGCGCTGACGACCCGCGAACTCGCGTCTTGGCTGATGCAAACGAACGTCGACCCGGCGACGCTCGACGACGAGCCGTTCGACTCGACGCTCGGGAACGGAAGCGGGGCCGGAAAAATTTTCGGCGCGACCGGCGGCGTCGCGGAGGCTGCGTTGCGCAACCTTTGGAAAGTCGTCGAAGGAACCGACCCGCCGGCGGAACTCTTGAAGTTTGAACCGCTTCGGGGAACGAAAGCGTTGAAGACGGCGACGGTCGAGATCGGCGGCAAAACGGTTCGCGTCGCGGTCGCGAGCGGCTTGGCGGCGGTTCGACCGCTCTTGGAAACGCTAAAATCGACCGGCAAAATCGACTTTGATTTCGTCGAGGTAATGGCCTGCCCGGGCGGTTGCGTCGGGGGCGGCGGTCAACCGAAAATCAACGGAATGCGGCGTCCGGACGACTCTTGGCGACAAAAGCGCGCCGACGGTCTTTTCGAAGGCGACGCCAAGGTCGCGCTTCGAACGAGCGGCGACAACCCGGAGATTCAAGCGTTTTACCGCGACTTCGTCGGCGAACCGCTCGGCGAACGCGCCAAATCGCTCTTTCATACGACGTTCGAAAAACGCGACGTTTGGAAATAACGCGTTCTCGCAAGTAGGGCGCGATCGAGAAAAAATCGCGAGCGTCGGAAAAAGGCAAGAAAGAGCGGAACAAACGCGATGGCGCGACTTGGAACGGCGCCGAAGAAAAATTTTTTTGCAACGCGTTTGATTTTTGACGTAAACTCGATATAATAATAACGCGGGCTTGGAATCCGGCGCGTCGAGCCGTATATTTCGGTTTGAAAATGAATACTCGTAACAGTAATCGACTGGTGAAGGACTAGTAATTATGGCGAAAACAAACGAAAAATCGAACGCCGCGCCGCAAGAGCCTTGGCGCGGAGGTCGTCCGTCTTTTAAGGCGTTTTACCCGGAACTGATTTTGTTGGTCTTCTTTACGATCGCTTGGCTTGCGTTGGGCGTAACGCTGGGCTGTCGCAACAAAGACAAATCGATCGGCGAACCGCCGAAGCAAGTCGAAAGCTGGGCGCCTGCCTTTACGTCGCAAGCGTTTGCCGCCGACGCGTCGTTGGACGACGACGCGACGACCGCTCCGACCGCGACCGACGCTCAAACGGACGCCGCCGCGACGACCGCTCCGACCGCGACCGACGCTCAAACGG
>JAFSFF010000505.1 GCA_017435375.1 Thermoguttaceae bacterium | reverse complement strand
GTTTGTACGCCGGCGCGACCGCCGTTCCGGTCTATCCTCCGCGCCGCAACCGCTCGATGCTTCGTATTCAAGCGATTTCGGACAGCGCCGAAGCGAGCCTCGCGATGACGACCGGCGACGTCCTGAAGCGCGTCGCGACGATCGTCGACGAAACGCCGAACTTGAAGCAACTGCCGTGGATCGCGACCGACGAAATGACGCCGGGGCTCGAAGACGAGTGGGTCGATCCGCAAATCGACCCGGAGGAATTCGCGTTCTTCCAATACACGTCCGGTTCGACCGGGACGCCGAAGGGCGTGATGTTGTCGCACTCGAATATGTTGCACAACTCGATGCTGATTCAAACCGGCTTCGAACACACGCGTTCGCGCAAGGGCGTTTTTTGGCTCCCGAGTTATCACGATATGGGGCTCATCGGCGGCGTCGTGCAACCGGTTTACTGCGGTTGCCCGAACATTATGATGTCGCCCCTTTCGTTCTTGCAAAAGCCGTATCGTTGGCTCGCGGCGATCTCGAAATATCGCGGCACGACGAGCGGCGGCCCGAACTTCGCTTACGACCTTTGCGTTAAGTCGATTAAAGACGAACAATTGGAAACGCTCGACTTGAGTTCTTGGAACGTCGCGTTCAACGGCGCCGAGCCGGTGCAAGCGGAGACGCTCGAGCAATTTGCGAAGAAATTCGAGCCCTGCGGTTTCCGATACGAATCGTTCTACCCGTGCTTCGGCTTGGCCGAAGGGACGCTCCTCGTTACCGGCGGCGCCGTCCATCAAGCGCCCGTTACCCGCGACGTCGACGCCGACGCGCTAGCCGCCGGAAAAGCGGTCGACGCGATTCCCGGCAGCGCCCGCGTCAAAACGCTCGTTTCGAGCGGTCGAATGGTCGTCGATCAACGCGTCGTCGTCGTCGACCCGGAAACGCGTATCGAATGCCCGGCCGGACAAATCGGCGAAATTTGGACGAAAAGCGGCAGCGTCGCCAAGGGATATTGGCGCAACGAAGCCGAAACGGAGCGGTCGTTCCGCGCGCATATCGCCGACACCGGCGAGGGCCCGTTCCTCCGCACCGGCGACCTCGGCTTTATGGTCGACGGCGAACTTTTCGTTACCGGTCGCATTAAAGACCTGATCATCATTCGCGGCGTCAACGTTTACCCGCAAGACGTCGAGTTGACGGCGCAACACGTTTCGCCGCTTCTGCGCCTCAACAACGGCGGCGCCTTTATGATCGGCGAATTCCGAAAAGAAAAACTCGTGCTCGTGCAAGAAGTCGAGCGACGTTTCAAAAAAGAGGACGCGCCGGAAATTTTCAGCGAAATTCGCAAGGCGATCGCGCTCGAACACGAGATTCCGATCGACGCCATCGTCCTGATTCGCTCCGGAAGTTTGCCGAAAACGTCGAGCGGCAAGGTGCAGCGACACGCGTGTCGGGCGTCCTTCTTGGCCGGCGAACTCGAACCGCTCGCGTCTTGGTCGCTCGAAGAGGCGACGCTCGCGTCGACCGCTCCGGCGTCCGGCGCGAAAACCGGGTTCGGCTCCTTCCGCGCCGAGGAAAACCCGCTTTACGTCGACGAACAAGGGAAATTCCGCGCCGACGAAAGCGACGACGTTTCGGGCGACGCCGCCGCCGGTTGGGAAGCGACGCGCCGCGATATGTCGAACGTCCTCTCCGTCGCCGGAAAATCGGGCGCGAAAACGGACGAAAAATCGACCGAGCAAAGCGCCGACAAAGCGGACAACGCGCCGTGCGCTTGCGGGCCGGTCTCGTACGACGAAACGGTGAAAATCGTTCTCGACGAAGTTTACCGCGTCGCTAAAGAACGCGCTCGCAACCTTTCGATCGACTCCGACATCACCGAGCTGGGCCTCGATTCGCTCGAACGAATGGAAATTTTGGCCGCGCTCGAAGACCGCTTCGGCGGACAGTTCCCGGAACACGTCTTGCCGACGCTCTTCACCGCTCGCGAAGTCGTCGACGCGGTGCGCAAACACCTCGGCGGC
The DNA here is from genome assembly GCA_017435375.1 of Thermoguttaceae bacterium. Classification (GTDB taxonomy): domain Bacteria; phylum Planctomycetota; class Planctomycetia; order Pirellulales; family Thermoguttaceae; genus RUG369. The sequence goes on along the minus strand of JAFSFF010000505.1, from coordinate 3,057 downwards.
GGACGCGTTTTCGAGACGGAAGAAACGAAGAAAACGTATGAAATCGACGAATCGTGTTACGATTTCGCGAAATTCCCCGAATATCTCGCGATGCACGAAAAAGTCGAGCTGGCGAACCGCTTGGGCTTGAGCCACTTCTTCGAACCGCACGAAGACGCCGCCGGCGCGACGACGACGATTAAAGGTCGAGAGTATATCAACTTCTCGTCGTACAACTATATCGGCTCGTCCGGGCACCCGAGCGTCGTCGCGGCGGCGCAGGAAGCGGTCGCGACTTACGGAACGACCGCCGGAGCGAGCCGCATCGTCGCGGGCGAAATCCCGCTGCACCAAGAGTTGGAACGCGAAATTACGAAGTTCCTCGGCACCGAGGACACCATCGTTTTCGTCGGCGGGCACCAAACGAACGAAAGCGTTATCGGACACCTGATGGGCGCCGAAGACCTGATTTTGCACGACTCGCTCGCGCACAACTCCATCGTTCAAGGCTGCATTCTCTCCGGCGCGCGCCGCCGACCGTTCCCGCACGGGGACTGGGACGCCGTCGACAAGATTTTGAGTCAACACCGCGGGAAATACCGCCGCGTCCTGATCGCGCTCGAAGGCGTCTACAGTATGGACGGCGACTACCCGGACTTGCCGGAATTCATCCGCGTTCGCAACAAATACAAGACGCTCCTGATGGTCGACGAAGCGCACTCGATCGGCGTTCTCGGCGAAACCGGGCGCGGCGTCGGCGAACATTTCGGCGTCGACCGTCGCGACGTCGACCTTTGGATGTGTACGCTGAGCAAAACGTTCGGAAGTTGCGGCGGTTACATTTCCGGGCGCAAGGAGTTGGTCGAGTACCTGAAGTACACCGCGCCGGCGTTTATGTTCAGCGTCGGGATGCCGCCGGCCGCCGCAGCCGCCGCGATCGCGTCGTTGCGACTCCTGCAACGCGAGCCGGGTCGAGCCGCTAAGTTGCGTGAAAACAGCGCTTACTTCAAGAAGTTGGCGCGCGGGTACGGGATGGATGTCGGGCTCGCCGAAGACGCCGGCGTCGTTCCGGTCATCGTCGGGAACTCGATTCACTGCCTGAAAGCGTCGCACATGCTCTTCCTGAACGGCGTGAACGCGCACCCGATTCTGCACCCGGCGGTCGAAGAGCGGCACGCGCGCATTCGCTTCTTCTTGACGTCGGAGCACACCCGCGAACAAATCAAGACGACGGTCGACATGTTGGCCGGAATTTTGCAACAAGTCGCGGAATCTTGACGCGGAACGCGGCGTTTTCGACGCTAAATTAGGGAAAGCGCGGGAAATTTAACGGTCGCGCGGCTCGACGGGGAAACTCGTCGGGCCGCGCGATTTTTTTTCGGCGTTGACGGGAATCGGTAAAATCGTTATTTTTGACCGGTAAAAAGTTCGCGGGAGAGTAAAGCGAACGGAACGACGACGAAAACGGAATAAAATCTTGACGGGCGCGGCGAAACGGAGAAAATTGGGACGAAAGGCGACGGCGTTCGGCGCGGCGGCGTTCTTGGCGGCGTTCGGCGGGCCCGGTTGCGCGTCGCGGTACGCCGAACATCTGCAAACGGTTCGCCGCGACCTTTACGACGTCGGCTCGCTCGAACCGGCGAAGGCGGAGATCGAGCGTCGGGCGAAAAAAGCGCCGAAAAAAGAGCAAGACGTCTTGACGCTAAACGCCGCTTCGGTCGCGCTTTGCGAAGGAAACGTCGTCGACGCGAAAGCGAAGTTGCTCGCCGTTCGCGACCGTTTCGACGAACTCGAGCGGCAAGCGGCGAAACGAACCGGCGAAAATCTTTTGACGTATTTGGCCGACGAGAACGCCGCGTCTTACGAGGGCGAAGATTACGAGAAAGTCTTGATTCGCGCCTACTTAACGCTCGCGGAGTTGTTGAGCGGCGGCGGAGCGGACGGCGTTTCCGGCGACGGCGGCGACGCGCGGGCGTTCGCGAAACAGATCGTCGCCAAACAGGACGAAATCGTCCGAGGCGGCGCGATTCCCGACCCGGAAAATCCGGAAAAAACGATCAATCCGAAAACGGCGTATCCGCGCGTTCCGCTCGGCGCTTACCTCGAAGGTCTTTTGCTCGAAGAGACTTACGCCGACCAAAACGAAGCGGCGCGGCGATACGAACAGGTCGCCGCTTGGGCGCCGGAGTTTACCCAGGCAAAGGCGGACGTCGAGCGAGCGCGAACGAGCGTTCACTCTAAGCCCGGCAACGGCTGCGTTTACGTCTTTGCGTTCGTCGGGCGCGGCCCTTGGAAGGAGCAGGTTTACTCGCCCGCGACGCAGGTTTCGCTCCTGATCGCCGACCAAATTTTCTCGGCGACGAACAAATACGCGGTTCCGCCGACCGTCGCGCCGGTTCCGATTCCGCAAATCGTCGTCGAGCCGCCGCGAATCGCTTGCGTTTCGGTCGAGGTCGACGGCGAACGAACCGCGACGACGGAGACGCTCGCCGACGTCAACGAAATGGCGGCGCGGCAGTTCGAAGCGACGAAAAATCAAGAAGTCGCCAAGGCGGTCGTTCGCAGAATCGTTAAAAAAGGAACGATTTACGCGGCGCAGCAAGTCGGGCAAGTCAACGAATGGGTCGGTTTGGCGGCGAACGTCGCGGGCGTCGTTTGGGAGGCGACCGAAACGGCGGACACGCGGTGCTGGGGGCTCCTTCCGGCGCAAATCCAAGCGGCGCGGCTCGAACTGCCCGTCGGCGAGCGGCGCTTGACGCTGTATCCGGGAAACCGCGACGGCGAACGGATCGGAACGCCGGTCGAAACGACCGTTCGCGTCGAGCCGAACCGCAACGTTTACGTCTTGGTCAATTATCCGGACCGCGAACCGCTCGGAACGGTCGTTACTAACTCGCGCTGACGGCGAAAACGACCGAAACGGCGCGCGCTTTTTTCTTAAAACAATGTTAAAATAAGCGTTTCGCGTCGACTTTAACGGCGCGTGTCTTTTTATCGGGCGTTTTGTTCGCGGGACGCGACCGCGGCGTCGACGGTCGAATAGCGGAGCCAAACAAAGCGCGGGCGGTACTCGGCGGG
>JAFSFF010000504.1 GCA_017435375.1 Thermoguttaceae bacterium | reverse complement strand
CAATTACAGCCGCATCTTGTTCCACATGAACCCGGACGGCACGAACCAAGCGGAACTTAACGGCTCCGGCTCGCTCTTCCCGACCGCGTTCAAACACGCTCGCGAATTCCCGGATTCGTCGAAAATCGTCGGCGTCGGCTCCGGCCACCACGGTCGCGGCGACACGGGCCGTCTCCTCATCATCGACCCGACGATCGCCCGCAAATATCCGTTCCGCTTCGACCCGCCGTCGAAGGAATGGGGCAAGGAAAACACCCAGCTCGACGTTCACCCGCGTATTTACCCGACCGAAAAAACCGGTTTCGTTTGCGAAATTCCCGGTTACGGTCGCGACGTCGTCGGAAACGTCCTCGATATGCAGTCGACCGGCTTGAAATACAACTTCGTCTTCCCGTATCCGCTTTGCGAGAACTACATTCTCGTCAACTGCGAAATCGCGGGCGCGCCGGGCACGTACGGCCTTTACCTCGTCGACACGTTCGACAACATGACGCCGATCTCCGTCGTCGAAAAAGAAGGCTTCTTCTTCCCGACGCCGCTCGTCGAACGCGACCTCCCGCCGACCCTTCCGAACCGCGTCGTCGAAGGCGAAAAAGAAGCGACCGTCTTCATCACCGACGTTTACAACGGTTTCGGCACGAAAGACGTTCCGCGCGGCGAAATCGCCGGACTGAAAATTTTCGCCTATCACTTCGCCTACCTGCGCACCGGCGGCCACGAGTCGGTCGGCGTCCAAAGCAGTTGGGACATTAAGCGCCTCCTCGGTTACGTTCCGGTCGAAAAGGACGGCTCCGCGTTCTTCAAGATTCCGGCGAACACGCCGCTGGCGATTCTTCCGGTCGACAAAGACGGCGCCGCGATTCAGCTCTTCCGCAGCTGGTTCGTCGGGATGCCGGGCGAAAACGTCAGCTGCAACGGCTGCCACGAATCGCAACTCGACGCGACCCCGTCCGTCTTGACCGAAGCGTCGCGCCGCGAACCGAGCGAAATCCAAGAATACTTCGGCCCGCCGCGGTCGTTGACGTTTGAACTCGACCTTTACCACCGCGTCGTTAAGAAGTTCTGCATCGGTTGCCACGACGGTTCGAAAGACGACCGCCCGAGCTTCGCCGACGCGTCGAAGGCTTACCACGCCATTCACCCGTTCGTCCGCCGCCCGGGCCCGGAAACCGATATGGACGTTCTCCCGCCGTACGAATATCACGCGTCGACGAGCGAACTGATCCAAATGCTCGAAAAGGGCCACTACAACGTCAAACTCGACGACGAAGCGCGTCGCCTCCTCGTCAACTGGATCGACTTCAACGCGCCTTGGCGCGGCAAGTGGGGGAACGAGCCGGAAGCGAAACGCCGCCTCGAACTCTCCGCGCTCTACGCCGATTCCGCCGCGGTCGACGTCGAAAACGAATACGACCGCTTGCTGAAAGAAATGCAAGCCAAACCGGCGCCGGAATTCGTTCAACCGCCGAAATACGAAGCGCCGACCGACAAACTCGGCGACGATTGGGCGTTCGACGAAGCGAAAGCGAAAGCGATGCAAGAAGCCGCGCTCGCCGGCGGCGCTCCGGTCAAAACGGTCGAACTCGCCGACGGCGTTAAGATCGAATTCGTCCGCATTCCGGCCGGTAAGTTCGTGATGGGTTCGCTCGACGGTTACGCCGACGAAAACCCGCGCGCCGTCGTCGAAATCGCGAAGCCGTTCTGGATGAGCAAAACGGAAATCACGAACGCGCAATACGGCGCTTTCGACCCGGAACACGACACGCGCTACATCGAAGAACACGGGAAAGACCACATCGTCCCGGGTTACATCGCCAACCACGCCGACCAACCGGTCGCCCGCGTCTCTTGGAACGAAGCGCAAAAGTTCGTCGAATGGCTGAACGAAGAAAAGGGCGTCAAAGCCGCTCTTCCGACCGAAGCGCAATGGGAATGGGCCGCGCGCGCCGGTAACGCCTCGAAGTTCTACTTCGGAACCTTCGACGCCGATTTCTCGAAGTTCGCGAACCTCGCGGGCGCCGAACGTCGCAAACTTTACACGACTTGGGAAAGCGGCGCGACGATTCACCTTCGCCGCGATTATCCGGAAAACAGCGTCTTCCCGCTTCGCGACAATCGCTTCGCCGACAAATGGTTCACGGTCGATTACGTCGCCCAATACGCGCCGAACGCTTGGGGCCTTAGCGATATGATCGGGAACGTCGCCGAGTGGACGCGCTCCGACTACGCCGCCTATCCTTACGTCGACGGCGACGGACGCAACGCTCTCGACGCGAAAAACCGCAAGACGGCGCGCGGCGGCTCTTGGGCCGACCGTCCGAAAGTCGCGGGCTCCTCGTTCCGTCAAGGCTACCTGCCTTGGCAAAAAGCGCACAACGTCGGCATTCGTCTGATCATCGAAGACTGACGCGCTACCTAAGCTCGACGCGCCGTTCAAGGCAAACCTTGGCGGCGCGTCGTTTTTTTTCCGCTTTGCACGCATTCGCCCCGTTAGCGCTTTACATTAAGGAGACGTTATTAATATGCAACGCCAACTCGACTTAAACCGCCGTCGTTTTTTGACGGTCGGCGCCGGAACCGCTTTCGCCGCGACGCTCGGCGCTCCGCAAACGTCGCAAGCCGAAACCGCGCCGGAAACGCCGTCGAACGCGACCGTTAAATTCAGCCTTTTCGCCGACTTGCACCACTGCCCGGGTTCGTTTTACTCGGAGGCTCCGCGCCGCTTGAAGGAAATCCAAGAGCGCGCCGTTCGCGAAAAATGCTCGTTCATCATCCACTGCGGCGACTTCTGCCACAACCCGAAAAAAGAGCGCGAGTTCGTCGAAAGTTACCAAAACTTCGAAATTCCGAGCTACCATACCTGCGGCAACCACGACTTCGACGGTTGTTCCGACGCGGAAACGTTCGCCGCGTACAAGCTCGACAAAGGCTACTATTCCTTCGACCGCGACGGCTTCCGCTTCGTCGTTTTGGACGGCAACTATTTCCGCGACGACGGAACCTTTACGCACTACGCGAACGGCAACTACTTTAAATACAAGGGTTCCGCGATCTCGATTATCCCGCCGGAACAGCTCGCTTGGTTCGCCGAAACGCTCGCGACGTCGCCGTTCCCCTGCGCGACGTTCATTCATCAAAGTTTCGAGCGCGAACGCGGCGGCGTCGCCAACTGGCGCGAAATCCGCGAAATTATCGACGGCGCCAACAAGAAAAACCCGGGTCGCGTCCGCCTCTGCTGCAACGGGCACCACCACCGCGACTTTATCCGCATTCAGAACGGCGTCGTTTACTTCGACGTCAACTCGACGACGCACGAATGGCTGAATGTCCGCCACAACCTCTACCCGAAAGAGCTTTGCGACCAAGCGGACAACATGAACCATACGGTTCTCTTCAACGACCCGGTTCACGCGGTCGTTACGATGAGCGCGGACGGAACGCTTAAAATCGACGGAATGGAAAGTTCGATGTTTATGGGCGTTACGCCCGAAAAAGCGGGCGCCAATTTCGCCGACTCGAGCGGGCGTCCGGTAACGCCGACCGTCCAATCGTTCGAGGCGAAATTTTCTTATTAACGGTCGATCGTTTCGCCGTTTATTTCGAGCGTCGCCAACCGACGGGCGGCGGCGCTCGAAATTGACGCGCAAATTTCTTCCGTCGCAACGAAATACGTTTTTCTTCTCTTAAAAGCGCAACCCCGCGCCCTCATAATCCGCGCCGTCCGTTTTTTCCATCTATTTTATAAAAAATTTCGCTCAAATCCATTTTTTATCTTGAAATTTAAAAACTAAACGGGTAGACTAAAGACGTCGCGCTATACGACGACGCCGACGACGCGTTTTTCGCCTTTTGCGGCGACCCCGTCGACGTTGCCGCGAACGGTCGCGGTTCGTTCGTCGTTTGTCCCGCTCGACGCTTTTGTCGAACGGTTTGCGCTTCTCCTCAAATCAAATTTCCGGAGACCTAAGGATGAAATTTTTCGACGCTTCCCGTTACGCCTCCCCGTTGCGTAAAGCACTCGATAAGAAAGAGAACGCCCCCCGCAATCTGCGTTTTGAAACCCTGGAAAACCGCGCTCTTTTGAGCGTTACGCCGATCGATAATCTCGAGTTGGCGACCGCGAGCGCCGAAATCGCCCCGGCGCAAGCCGAAACGCCGAGCGTCGACCTCTCCGCGCTCGCCGTCTCGAACGCGACGACCGAAAACGTCGTCGAAAACGAGTCGAACGACACGCTCGAAACCGCGCAAGACCTCGGTCTGTTGACCAAAACGACGACGGTCGAAGCGGTCGCCAACGCGCGTCTTAACAGCGACTATTATAAAGTAACCTTCGAAGTCGACGGCACCGACGAACACTCGATCGTTCTCGCCCCCGCGTGGATTAAACCGACCGGCGATACGGCGATCAACCTGAACCTCTTCCTGCTCGACGAAAGCGGCGCGCAAATTGGACACTCGACGCAGGGCAACGTCGCGCAAGAATCGATTTCACTCGACGGCGTTAAGGCGGGAACGTATTATATTCACGTCGCGCAAGCCGGTTCCAGCGCCACTTTCAATCACGACGGCGAAGGGAACTACGCCCTGACGATTACCCCGCCGGCGATTCCGCAGGACGATTACGAAGAAAACGACGCGTTTGAAGACGCTTACGATCTCGGCGTTCTCGGCGCGACAACGCTCGACGCGTTGACCGGGCTGAACCAAGAATACGACTATTTCAAATTCACGACCGCGGGAACCGCCGACGACGCTCATTTCGTCGAAATGACGTATACGCAAGCCGCCAACGCGAACCTTACGCTCGAACTCCTCGACGCCGAAGGAAACACGCTTGCGAACGCCGTCGAAAACGCGACGACGAAAACGATTTCGCTCAAAGACCTCCCGGCGGGCGACTACTACGTCCGCGTTTGCAACGTCGACGCGCAAGCGAACAAAGCGATCGCCTACTCGCTCCAAATCGAAGCGCCGCAAGTCGCTCCCGCCGCGCCGACGAACTTCGACACGAACGGCGACGAAGCGACGCACAACTATGCGACGCTCGTTTGGAACGGCGTTTTCGGCGAAACCGGTTACGAACTCCGCTACACGACCGACGTCGACAAAGCCGACGCCGAAGCGACTTGGACGACCGCCGGAACCGTCGGCGCCGACGTTGCGACGTTCGACACGGGCGCGCTCGCTTACGGAACCGCGGACAAATTCCAAATTCGCGCCGTCAACGCTTTTGGCGAATCCGCTTGGGTCGACCTTGAATTCTCTACGGTCGCGAAACCGGAAGCTCCGACCGGCTTGAAAGCGTCGGTTCTCGACGCCGAAAACCGAACGGTTACGCTGACTTGGGACGATCTCGCCAACGAACTCGGCTACGTCGTCGACCTCCTCGACGCCGACGGCGCCGTCGTCGCGCAATCCTCTCGCCTCGAAGCCGATACGACGACCTGGACGACGCCCGAACTCGCGCTCGGAACGACCTACCAATTCAAAGTTACCGCGATTAACAACGCCGGCGACGCGACGAGCGAACTCTTCGAATTCACGACCGAAAACGTCCCGACCGCTCCGACCGGCGAAAACTGGCTCCTCGTTCCCGCGCCGCAACCGACCGCGACCCTCTCTTGGAGCGCCGTCGAAAACGCGTCCGACGCCGAAGCCGTTACCGATTACGTCGTTACGATTTACGAACAAGTCGACGGCGCGGACGGCGACGCGATCTTCCGCCAAACCGTCGCCGCCTCCCAAACCGCTTTGACGCTTGAAGCGGGCCTGCTCGAAAAAGGCGCGAGCTACCGCTTCGACGTCGTCGCCGTCAACGCTTACGGCGACTCCGCCCCGTCGACCGGCGAAAACGCCTACGTTACGATCGGCGACGTCCCGGCGCAACCGATCGACTTGGAATACGAGTTCAACCACTACGCGAAGAACGCGATTCTGACCTGGGCCGCCGTCGAAGGCGCGGACGCCTACGTCGTCGAACAACTCGGCGCCGACGGCGAATGGACGCCCGTCGCGCCTCCGGTCGGCAATCCCGAAACGACCGAAACGACTTGGGAAAGCGGCGTCTTCGACTTCGGAACGTCGCACGCCTTCCGCGTCGTCGCGAAGAACGCCTACGGTTCCTCCGTCGCGTCGGACGCCGTTTCGTTTACGATTCAAGACGAACCGACGGTCGTTACGTCGCTCGAAGACGGCGACCTCAACCTCCTCGACGACGTTACCACGCTCCGCGAAGCGCTCCGCTTCGCCCAAGACGGCGACGAAATCGTCTTCGCCGAAGACCTCCGCGGCGGAACGATTACGCTTACCGGCGGCCCGTTGAGCATTATGGAGAAAGAAATTTCGGTTCGCGGTTTCGTCGACGAAACCGGCGCGCCGGAACTTACGATCGACGGCGACCATAAGGACATGATCTTCGTCGTCGCCAATACGCGCGCTTCGTTCTTCGGCTTGTCGGTCGTCAACGGTTACGCGAGTTACGCCAAATACGGCGGCGGCGCCGTCGGCGGCGGCTTTAGCGTCGACAACGCCAACGCGACCTTTACGAACGTCGACGTAATCGGCTGCCACGCCGACGTTTACGGCGGCGGCATTTACATCTCGAGCAACGTCGAAGCCCCGGGCCAAGGCAAATCGACGTTGACGAACGTTCGCATTCTCGACAACGCTTCCGACAACGGCGAATCGTCGGGCCAAGGCGGCGGTCTGTACGCGACCGGCGGCTTTATGGGCGGCGAGATCGAAATGACGAACGTCGAGATCTCCGGCAACCAAGCGCGGGCCGACGGCGGCGGCGTCTACCTTAACGACATTACGTCGACCTTGACGAACGTTAAGATTACCGACAATATCGCCCAAGGGAACGGCGGCGCCTTCTACGCCAACGCCCCCGACCATACTTTTATTTCCAACTTGACCGGCTACCCGCTGCTTCTGATCTCGACGAAACTGACGAACGTCGAAATTACCGGCAACCAAGCGTACCAAGGCTTCGGTTTCTACGCCGACGAGTTCGACGTCGAAGAACTGTCGCTGCGCAACGTAACGCTCGCCGACAACGTCGGAACGCAAGAAGACGCCTCCGCGGACGTTTACCTTGCGAACGGCGTCGCGACGTTCTACAACTCGATCGTCGACGGCGACGTCCAAGGCGAAGAATACGCCGCGAACGCCTACAACACGCTTTCGAGCTACGCCGACTGGGCGAACGCGACCGACGAAGGCGTCGTCAACTACGTCTTGAACGAAGGCGATTCCGTCTTTGCGGAAGGTTCCTACGCTCTCGCCGCCGACTCCGTCGCGCGGGACAAGGGCGACAACGCTTACGTCCCCAAAACGCTTACGACCGACTTGGCCGGAAACGCGCGTATTTCCGGTTTGGCGGTCGACCTCGGCGCCTACGAAATCGATAAAGAAGCGCCGTCGACGGTCGTTACGACGTCCGAAGACGTCGTCGACGCTCGCGACGGCAAAATCTCGCTCCGCGAAGCGATTCAATACGCCGAAGCGGGCGCGACGATCACCTTCGCCGACGACGTCGCGACGGTTACGCTCGGCGGAACGGAACTGACGATCGACAAAGCGATTACGATTAACGGCGACGTTACCGTCGACGCGAACGAACAAAGCCGCGTCTTCAGCGTCGCCGACAATACCTCGGTCGAGTTCGTCGGCTTGACGATTACCGGCGGTTACACGGGTTTCGAAGGCGGCGGCGTTTTCGTGGGCGGCTACGCTTCGGCGACCTTTACGAACGTCGACATTACCGGCAACGCCGCGAACCAAGGCGGCGGCGTTTTCCTCCTCAACGGCGCTTCGGCGACCTTTACGAACGTCGAAATTACCGGCAATACCGCCGACTTTAACGGCGGCGGCGTTTCCGTGAGCGGCGTCGGCGTTTCCGCGACCTTTACGAACGTCAAAATTACCGGCAACGCCGCGAACCAAGGCGGCGGCGTTTTCGTCGTCAACGGCGCTTCGGCGGCCTTTGCGAACGTTGAAATTACCGGCAATACCGCGAACCAAGGCGGCGCTTTCGCCGTCGTCAACGGCGCTTCGGCGACCTTTGCGAACGCGACGATCGTCGAAGCCGACGTTCAAACGATCGGTTCGACGACGATTCAACTGCTGGGCTCGACGGCGACGTTCTACAACTCGATCGTCGACGCCGAAATCTCCGCTCTCGCCGCGACGGCCAACGCCTATAACGCGCTTTCGAGCTTTACCGCTTGGACGAACGCGAACGAAGAAGGCGTCGTCAACTACGTAATCGACGCGACGAAACCGCTCTTTACGGACGCGGAAAACGACGATTACACCCTCGCCGCCGGTTCGCAAGCGATCAACAAGGGCGACAACGCTTACGTCGCCGAAACGATTACGACCGACTTGGCCGGAAACGCGCGTTTCAACGGAACGGTCGACCTCGGCGCCTACGAATCGGAAGGCGTCGCTCCGCAAACCCCGACCGGCTTAACCGTCGTCGTCAACGCGGCCGAAACTCTGTCCGCGACGCTGACTTGGGACGCCGACGAAACCGCGACCTCCTACGTCGTTACGCTCTTCGACGCCGACGGCCAAACCGTCGCGACCACGACCGTCGACGTGAATAATTGGACGATCGGCCCCCTCGCTTCCGGAACGTCCTACGTCGCGACCGTCGTCGCCGTCAACGCTTACGGCGAATCCGAAGCCGCGACCGTTGAATTCGCGACCGTCGAAGCGTCGTCGACGGTCGTTACGACGACCGAAGACGTCGTCGACGAATACGACGGAAAAATCAGCCTCCGCGAAGCGATTCAATACGCCGAGGCGGGCGCGACGATCGCCTTCGCCGAAACCCTCAAAGGCCAAACGATCGTTCTCGCCGGAACGGAATTGACCGTCGACAAAGCGTTGACGATTCAAGGTTTCGTCGACGAAACCGGCGCGCCGCAAATCACGGTCGACGCGAACGCCCAAAGCCGCGTCTTCAACGTCCTCCGAGCCGGAACGACCGAAGCTCCGGTCGCGTTCGTCGGTCTGACGATTACCGGCGGGAACGCGACCGACGGCGCCGGCGTCAAGGTCTTCAACGGCGCGGCGAGCTTTACGAACGTCAAACTTACCGGTAACGCCGCGCAAGGCGGGGGCGCCGTCGCCGTGGCGCTTAGCTCCGCGACCTTTACGAACGTCGAAATCGCCGAAAACGTCGCGCAAATCGAAGGCGGCGGCGTTCTCGTCAACAACGGTTCCGCGACCTTTACGAACGTCGAAATCACCGGAAATACCGCGAACCAAGGCGGCGTTTCCGTGAGCGCGAACGCCGTCGCGACGTTCCGCAACGCGACGATCGCCGACAACGGAACGTTCGAGGTCTTCGTCCGCAATGTTTCGACGACGACGTTCTACAACTCGATCGTCGACGGCGCCGTCGTCAACGCCGACGGCACGGCGACGACGAACGCGTACAACACGCTTTCGAGCTTTACCGCTTGGACGAACGCGAACGAAGAAGGCGTCGTCAACTACGTCTTGAACGAAGGCGATTCCGTCTTCGCGGAAGGCTCCTACGCTCTCGCCGCCGACTCCGTCGCGATCAACAAGGGCGACAACGCTTACGTCGCCGAAACGATTACGACCGACTTGGCCGGGAACGCGCGTATTTCCGGAATCGTCGACCTCGGCGCCTACGAATATCAAGGCGTCGCTCCGCAAGCCCCGACCGGTTTGACCGCGACCGTCGACGCCTCGCCCGAACCGACCGCGACGCTGACTTGGAACGCCGTCGAAGACGCGACCTCTTACGTCGTTACGCTCTTCGACGCCGACGGCGAAACCGTCGCGACCGCGACCGTCGACGCCAACGCTTGGACGACCGGCGTCCTCGCTAAAGGAACGTACTACTTCGAAGTCGTCGCGAAAAACGTCTACGGCGAATCCGAAGTCGCGACGTCCGAAACGTTCGTCGTCGACGCCGTT
>JAFSFF010000503.1 GCA_017435375.1 Thermoguttaceae bacterium | reverse complement strand
TTCGCTAATCGGGGTCATATCGGCGTCTTCGTTCGCTTGGGTCAAGCTGTCGATGAGGAGCGCGCTCTTGACGCGTTCTTTGACGTCGGCCTTGAAGCGTTTTTCGATCAGTTTGCGCGGAGCTTTACCGGCGCGGAAACCCGGAATCGCGGCGTTTTCTTGGAGTTCGGCGTATTCGAGTTCGAAACGTTTTTCAATGTCTTCGCGCGAAACTTCGACTTTGACGTGGCGTTCGCAGGAGCTTTTTTCTTCGACGTCGATTTTGAGCGTCAGTTTTTCGGCGTTTTCAAGCGCTTCGAAATTTTCCATTTTTATCGTCCTTATCGGTTAAATTGGTTAAGACGGCGTCAACGCCCGCCCCGACCGACGCGCAACGCGACGAAAGGAAGCGGCGACCGCCCAAAGAAGGAACGCGGACTCCTCCGCGTCGACGACGCTTACAAAGTTTCCGAATCTTCAAGAACAAGCAAGAAAAAACGAAAGACCTCGAAAACGCCGACGTTTCCCAGGTCTCTCAACCGCCGCCAAAGGAAGCGACGATAAAAAAGGCGCGCCCAAAACACAGGCGCGCCGCGAAATACGCAAGGGCAACGCTAAATGTCTCGGAACAAGCTGCTTCGAACGAAACCCATGTCCAAAACCGGGAAACCCTAAAAAGTAAAGAGCGGGCGAAGGGGTTCGAACCCTCGACAACAACATTGGCAACGTTGTGCTCTGCCAACTGAGCTACGCCCGCAAAGGTCGTCTCCTTGTTTAAAGACGCGAGGCTTACGTCTCGACTCAAAACGCCAACCGCTCAAAACGAACGACTAAGCGTTTTAAGAGAGCGGGCGAAGGGGTTCGAACCCTCGACAACAACATTGGCAACGTTGTGCTCTGCCAACTGAGCTACGCCCGCAAAAGCGTTTCGTCAAAACGAACGTTTAATTTTCGTTAACCGTTAGCTTCAACTCACGGGAATGATTATAACCGACTTTCCCGGCGGCGCAAGGGGGCAATTTTAAATTTTTTCTTTTTTTTCTCGTTTGATTTCGCGACGCGGCGAAAAGTCGTTTTCTTTCAAGCGTTAACGTTTTTTATTTTTATATTGGCCGTCGACGCGGCGAGCGGTCGAGCGTTTCATTTGCGACCGTCTTTCCCCTACAACCGCCAAAACCGTTCCAAGCGGCCCCGCAAACGCGTTTTCGTCGGCTTTTCATTGGAAGTCGCGGTTCGTTTTCTTGATTTTTCGTCGGAACGTCGTTATATTATACGTTATACTTAACGATTCGTCGCGTCCGGAGCGTTCTCGCCTTCTCGTTCTCGCTCCGCGCGTCGCAGGAGCGCCCGATGGAAATCAGACTTACTATTTACGACGAAGAAAAACGCCATTTTTCGCAACCGATCAAACTTCCTTGCGTCGTCGGACGCGGGCGGCATTGCGACGTCGTCGTCGTTCACCCGTTGATTAGCCGCAAGCATTGCGAATTTTATCAAGAAGGACGGCGGCTGATGGCGCGCGACCTCGGTTCGCTCAACGGCTCTTTTTACCGAGGCAAGCGTTTAGAGCGTCCGGTCGAACTCGCTCTCGGCGAAGAAATTTCGATCGCCGGTCTGAATTTTCTCGTCGAATCGGCCGACTCGACGACGACGCACGCCCTGCCCGGCGCGAAAAACGACGCGGAAGACAGCGTCGTCGATCTCGACCAATTCGACGTCGGCGGCTCGTCTTTTTAGGCACGGCGCTTAAAAAGCCGGTTGCGTTTCCCGTCAAAATCGCTATAATTGCTTTAACGCCGCGTCGTCTCCGTTCTCCGACGTTTGGCGACGACGCGTTTTTTACGTCAAAATTCGCCGTTTTCGCTCGACGAAACTCCGTCGAGCGCGTTAAACCGGCGTTCCCTTTCCCTCCGCCTCGCCGCGTTCGTTCGTTTGGGTCGGCGTCGCGAGCCGCGAACCTTTTGGAGTTCTTTATGAAAATCACACGCTTCGGCTTTTGGAAAGCGGCGTCCGCGCTCGCTCTCGTCCTCGCGACGTCGGCGACCGTTTCGGCGCAAAATCCGTCCGAGCCGCTCCCGGATCGCTTGAACCCGGAAGTCGTCGGGATCAACAATCTCCCGCCGCGCTCGACCTTCGCCGCGACCGCTTACAAACAAATTTCGCTCGACGGCGACTGGCGCTTCAAACTCGTCGAAGAGCCGGCGCTCGTTCCGTTCAACTTCTCGATGGAAGATTTCGGCACGGATATGGTCGAGTGGAAGACGATTCCGGTTCCGTCGAACTTCCAAATGGAAGGCTACGGCTATCCGGTCTACACGAACATCCCCTATCCTTGGCCGAAACCTTGGACGCCGCCTTACGTCCCGGACGCGGAAAACTGGGTCGGCCTCTATCGCCGCGAATTTGAAGTCGACCAAGCCGACGTCGCTCGCGACAAGAAAATTATTCTCCACTTCGGCGGCGTCGAGTCCTGCTTCTACGTTTACGTCAACGGCGAAGAAATCGGGATGGGGAAAGACGCTCGCACGCCGGTCGAGTTCGATATTTCGAAAGCGGTTCGCGCCGGACGCAACACGATCGCGGTGAAGGTTTACCGCCGCTCCGACGGGTCGTTCCTCGAAGACCAAGACTTCTTCCGTCTCAGCGGGATTTTCCGCTCGGTCTACTGCTACGTCCAACCGGCGGTCGCGGTCGCCGACGCGAAAGTCGTTACGGAGTTCAAAAACGACGAGCTGACCGAAGCGGTTCTCAAAGTCGAAGTTTCGCTCCAAAACAACACGCCGTACAAAAAGACCGGAACCGCCGTCCTGACGCTCGACGCGAACAATCCGACGAACGTCAATATCGCCGAACGTATCGGCGGCGCGGCTCCGAACGAAGGCGCCGACGTTTCCTTCGAGCTGAAAGGCCGCGAAGTCAAAACGGTCGCGTTCGAAATCCCGGTGAAAGCGCCGTATCTTTGGTCGGCGGAGACCCCTTGGCTCTACCCGGCGAACCTGAAGATTTACGACGCCGATTTCAAAGCGACGCTCGACGCAGGTTTTAACGTCGGTTTCCGCAAGGTCGAAATCGCCGACGGCCAACTCCTCGTCAACAACAAGCCGATTCTCTTGAAGGGCGTCAACCGTCACGAACACGACGCTTACCGCGGCCACGCCGTTACCGAAGAGGGAATGCTCCAAGATATTCGCGTCATGAAGTCGCTGAACGTCAACGCGGTTCGCACGTCGCACTATCCGAACGACCCGCGCTGGTACGACCTTTGCGACAAGTACGGTCTGTACGTCGTCGACGAAGCGAACATCGAATCGCACGGGATGGGCTACGGCAAAGAATCGCTCGCGAACCCGCCGGAATGGCTCGCCGCGCACATGAACCGCACCCAACGAATGGCGTTCCGCGACCGCAACCACCCGTCGATCATCGTTTGGTCGCTCGGGAACGAAGCCGGGAACGGCCCGAACTTCCACGCGACGTACAAATGGTTGAAGGAATTCGACCCGACGCGCCCGGTTCAGTACGAACGCGCTCAACTCGACTGGAACACCGATATTTTCTGCCCGATGTATATGTCGGTCGCCGGCGTGATCGACTACGCCAAGAAAGAGGAAAAGAAAGCCGACGGCAAACGCCCGCTCATTCAATGCGAATACTCGCACGCGATGGGGAACAGCAACGGCAACTTCAAACTCTATTGGGACGCTATCCGCGAACTGAAACACCTCCAAGGCGGTTTCATTTGGGACTGGGTCGACCAAGGAATCGCGATGCGCGTTCCGAAGCAAGAGGTCGCCGACCTGAGCGCGAACAAACTTCCGATTGGAATCGTCGGTCTCGTCGCGCCGCCGGAAGAAGTCGGAACGATTTTCAAAGGCGTCGAAACCTCGCCTCGTAAAACGAAACTGGCGCTCAAAGGTTACGCCGTCGTCGGCGGTCTCTCCGGCCTCCCGACCGGTAAAAACGCCGACCCGTCGAGCGCGGTCGCGAACGTCGACAAACTGAACTTCGTCGGCAAAACGCCCTTCACGCTCGAAGCGACCGTTTATCCTTATACCGACGCCGAAGGAACTTACGTCGGCAAGTCGGACTATCAATACGCGCTGAAACAACAAAACGGCGGCGTCCAACTTTACATTTACAACGGCGACCGCTGGATCTCCGCGACCGGCAAAGTCGACGGTTGGCTCAAGAAGTGGCACGACGTCGCGGGCGTTTACGACGGCGAAAACCTGATCGTTTACGTCGACGGCAAGGAAATCGCGCGAACCGCCTGTTCGGAAGCGATCGCCGAATCGCCGTTCCCGGTCGAGTTGAACCGCAACTCCTACCACACGAACCGCTTGGCCGGCGCGCTCCTCCAAACGGCTCGTATTTACAGCCGCGCTCTTCCGGCGGAAGAAGTCGCGACGAACTACTACGACCGCAAAAACCGCGACGGTCTCGAACTTTTCGTCGACTTTAATCAAACGAAAATCGAGAAAACCGACGAAGTTTACTACGGTTACGGCGGCAACTTCGGCCCGGTCGACGTTCCGACCGACCAAAACTTCTGCATGAACGGCGTCGTTTCGGCCGACCGCAAGCCGCACCCGGGCGCGCAAGAAATCAAAAAGTTCTATTCGGACGTTTGGATTTCCCGGGCCGACGCGTCGAACGCGAACGATTTTAGCGGTTACGCCGTGAAGAACGAATACTTCTTCCGCGACTTGGCGCATATCGAACTGCACGCGTCGCTCTTGGAAAACGGCGTCGTCGTCGCGACGAAGGAGCTCTTCCCGGGCGCCGACTTCGCCAACGCCGCGCCGCAAACGACGGTTCCGCTGAAACTTGCGTTCGACGGTTTCTCGCTCTCCGACCTCTCGAAATTCGACGCGAAACCGGGCGCCGAGTACGTCGTTAGCTTCGACGTCCTTCAAAACGTCGACGACGGCGCGCTTCCGAAGGGTTCGCTCCTTTCGACCGAGCAGTTCCGCCTCCCGATTTACGCCGAAGCGCCGAACACGCTCGAAATCGCCGCCGAAAAAGCGACGGTCGCGGACGCGGCCCGAATGCTGGACGAAACGTTCCGTCTCGACTTCTGGCGCGCGCCGATCGACAACGAGCGCGGCAACCATATGCCGACTCGCCAAAGCGCTTGGCGCAACGCCGCTTACGAAATTAACTGGGCGCCGGAATGGCGCGAGTTCGACGTCGACGGCGCCCCCGGTTTCGAGCGCGTCGGCAAGTTCGCCCGCGTCGACGCGACGGTGAAGGAAACGGTCGTCTTCTACGACCGCGCCGCGAAGATTTCGGTCGAAATTGAAAAGGGCGAAAACGTCCCGGATCTCCCGCGTCTCGGCGGTTATTTCGTTCTCCCGGCGGCTCAAGACGAGGAAATCTCGCTCGAGTATTACGGTCGCGGGCCGGAGGAAAACTACAGCGACCGCAACGCCGGTTCGCCGCTCGGTTTCTACCAAACGACGGTCGACAAGACGCGCGTCTTGACGTACTCCGAACCGGGCGAATTTGGCGCTCGCACCGACTGCCGTTGGTTCGCGGTCGAGAACAAGAGCGGCCAACGCCTCCGTTTCGTCGCGCTCGACTCGAACGGAACGAAGACCGACGCGAACGGCGCCGCGACGCTGACCTTCTCGGCGCGTCGGGCGTTGAATCGCGACCTTGAATCGGTCGAGCATAACTGGCAAATCCCGCGCCGCGACTTCGTCGTCCTGAACGTCGACTTCGCGCAACAGGGCGTCGGCGGCGACGACTCTTGGGGCGCTCAAACGTACCCGCAATACCGCTTGAGCGGCGACAAGTACCGTTACGAGTTCCTCGTCGAAGTCGAAAAGGGCGCGCTCTAATCGCCCGCTAACCCGCGACGTTCGAACGCTTTAACCGGCGTTTCGAACGCCGCGTTCCTCCGAAACGCCGCGTCGGTTCATTCCCCGTTCCGACGCGGCGTTTTCGTATTTCTTGCGCTCGTTTTTTCGCCGCTTTTTCCTTTTTCTCTCCTTTTTTCCAAAAATTTCTCAAAAAATCGCGACTTTTCGAAATCCGTTCCCCGCCGCGAATCGTCTTCAAGAACAAAGCGACGCGACGCCGCGTCCCGCGCCGCGTTTCCTTTTTCCCGCTCAACTCTAAAAAGGCCGAACCGATGAGCCAAATTAGCTTTCTTTCCCCCGCGTTACTACTCGTTGTCGCAACGTTCGCCGCTTGCGACCGCTCGCCCGCGACGCCGCCCCCCGCTCCGCCCGCCGCTTCGACCGGTTCCGTCGCGACGTTCGAACTCCAAGCCGACCCGGACGCGCCCGAAGTCGCGCAAACGCTAACCGTTTATCCAACGGAAGTTTACGTCGGCGACGTCGTTTATTTAACCGTCGCGGAAGAAAACCGTTCTTCCGAAACGCTCCCTTGGCGGTCGCTCGGTTTTCCGGAGCCCTTCGGTTCGATCGGGACGCTTTCAAGCGCCGGTTTTTCAACGCGTTACGAAGCGATTTCGGAATATCCGACCGACCTTTACTGCGAACGCGGCTTCGAAGCGCGCCCCTTGGCGCCGGGCGAACGCCGTATCGTCTCGCGCTACTTTTGCGAAGTTCCGCCGCTTGAAGACTGGAACTCGCCGTTTTTCAAGGAGTTGCGCGAAAAACTTCGCGACGCGCCCGACGGCGTTCCCTGCCGCTGGACGCCGGGCTACTTCATAACTCCCGACGGCGAACGGCTTTCCGTTCCGCTTATCGTCAAGGAACGCCCGGACGCCGAAACGCGCCGCCTCGAAGATTGGCTCGCCGCGACGCCGGAGCGTCTTTTGCCGATTATCGACGAAGCGAACCGCAAACGCTTGCGCTCCGAAGAGTTGCCGCCCAACCCTCGCGACGGCGTTCGCGTCGCCGGTCGTTCGTTCGACCCGCGCGCTTTCGTCCGTTTCAGCTTCCGCAAGCCGAACCGCCCGAACGCGCCGCGAAAATTAACCGATTGGCGCAAGCTCGAAGCGGAGTTTTCCCCGTCGACGCTCCGCGACGAAATCGTTCTAACCCGTTTACAACTCGAATATTACGACGCCGAAGAAGGCGAAGCGTCCGACGCCGCGTTAAAGACTTTAGTCGATTGGCTCCAAAGCCGCCCGGAACCGCAACGCGACGTCATGTCGACAACGCTTAACGAATCGCGAACTTACCTCCGCGAAAGACGCGCCTACGACAAAGATTTCCCCCTTAACGCGAAGAACCGCAAGCTCTTAGAAACATTGGGATTCGCCGTTTTTTAACCTCGCGACATTATATCGCCCCTTACAACGAAAGGCTTCAACATGTCATACCGTTCTATCGCCCGCGCGGCGCTGCTTTCCGCCGTAACCTTCGCAACCTTATTCGTCTCCGCCGTTTACGCGTCGACGCCTCCCGCTCCGGCGCCCGGCTCGACCGGTTCCGTCGCGACGTTGGAGGCGCGACGCGATGAAGCGCTTCCGGAACTTGGCCGAACGATCGCCGTTTATCCCGCCGACGCAATCTATTTTGGCGACGCGCTTTACGTCGTCGACGAAGAGGAAAACCGCTCGGACGAAACGATGCGCGTTGGGCTCGGTTTTCCGATACAGGTCGGCTCCTACTCGCCTTGGGACGGCGGCTCCATTTCAAGTCCTGAAATCTCGGGCGGTTACGAGTTCGTCCCCGAAGACGTCTGCGCGATGACGATCGATTACGCTTGGGACGGCGGCGACTTCCTCCCCGGTCAAAGGCGCGTTACGTCGGTTCGCTTCTTCGAGTTTCCGCCTCTCGAAGATTGGAACGCGCCGTTTTGGAAGGAACTTCGCGAAAAACTCCGCGACGCGCCGGAAGGAATCCCATGTAAACTCAGCGTCGACAACGCTTACAAAGATCGCGAAAACCGTCTGCAAATCGAAACGGTCGACCTGGAAATCGTCGTCAAACCGCGTCCGAACGGCGAAACGGAGCGGCTCCAAGGTTGGCGCGACGCGACGCCGCCAAAACTGTTCCCGATTCACCGCTGGGGTTATAAAATCCCGCGCGTCAACGAGTTAAAGTCGAGCGGCGCGAGCGATATTGAAATCGGCGGTCGAGCTTACGATCCTTGGTTTTTCGTCCGCGTCGGGAATCGCAAGCCGTCCGACCCGAACAACCCGACGACGCTCGCCGGTTGGCGCGCGCTGGAAGCGGAGTTCGCGGCGTCGACGCTCCGCGACGAAATAACGCTAACTCGTTTGCAGCTCGAATATTACGCGGCGCCGAACGCCGAAGCGTCCGACGCCGCGTTACAGGCGTTAACCGATTGGCTTCGCGAGCGCCCGGAACCGCAACGCGTCGCGCTGACGTATTCGCTTTATTTCAGCTTTGGCGCTTTTCGCAATTTCCAAAAGACTCCGCTCGAAGAGAAACGCCGCAACCTATTGCAAGCGATAAATTTAGGGCCAGATCGTTAACGCGCCGGACGGCTCCGAATCGGACGCCGCGCTCCAAACATTGCACGACATATTGTCGCGACGCTCGGAAACGCAACGTCGCGTCTTGGAGCGCCGGCCTCTCGGTTGCGAATTCGAACTCGAGCAAACGCCGCTCAAAGAAAAGAACGCAATCCTTTGCAACAAGTTAACTTCCGACGTCGACGCCAATTAACGACGTCAAATAACATTTTAACGAAAGGAAACCCGATGAACTCGAATCCTTCCGCCGACGCCCCGTCCGCCGCGAACCCGTCTCGCTTCGCGCGAAAATTTAAACTCGGCGTCGCGACGCTTCTAATCCTTGCGACGGCGAGCGTTAGCCAAGCCGTCTTTCCGACGTCGTTCGCCGCGTCGCCCAACGACGTCGCGTCGTCCGAATTTACCGTTTCTCTTGAAGAGAAAACCTTTTACAACAAAGCGACGGGACGACGCGACGCGATCCCGTATCCGCCCGACGCGAATCCGGCGCTTCGCGTCGTCGCCAACATTTTTCCCGACGTAATCCGTTTCGGCGACCCTGTTTACGTCGCCGTTTACGTCGAAAATACCGCGTCGAAACCGCTCGAAATTTTTTCGAATCTTTGCCGCGAAGTCAACGATCCGCTTTGTTTTTCGATAACGTCGAGCGAAATTCCGGACGCCGAAGCGCGTTGTTACTTCGAAAAGCAGACGCGCGGCGAAGATTTCCTTGTCCCGCCGCGAGTTACGTTGGCGCCGGGCGAACGCCGCCTTTGGAGCCGCTTCGTCGTCGAAGTTCCGCCGCTCGAAGATTTCGACGCGCCGTTTTATTCCGCGTTGGAGAAAAAAATCGCGCAAACGCCGGTTTCTTGCGACTTAAATTTCAACTTCGAAATCTTGACGCCCGCGACGCCGGGCCCGCAGGACGTCCGGAAACTCCAAGGCCGCCTGTCGGTTCTCGTCGAGCGTCGCCCCGAAAAAGAAACCGCGACACTTCGTCGCTGGCTCGCTAAAACGGCCGAAGCCAACCTCTTACCGCGCGTCGACGGAGGCCGAAAGCTCTCTTGGCGCGACGACCTGAACTCGCCCGACCTCCCGGCGACTTTGTCGAGTTATTTTCACTTCGAAGGCTATCCCTTTTCGCCTTGGATTTTTATCCGCCCGGGTAATCGCAAGCCGTCGACGCCAAACAATCCGACGACTCTAGCGGGTTGGCGACGCCTTGAAACGGAGTTCGCGCCGTCGACGCTCCGCGATGAAATAACGCTAACCCGTTTGCAGCTCGAATATTACGACGCGCCCCAAGGGGAAAAATCGGACGCCGCGCTCCAAGGCTTGCTCGATTGGCTCCAAAATCGCCCGGAGCCGCAACGCCTCGTTTTGACCGATTTCCTTCTCTCGCAACGTTGGTATTTCAACGTCGCGATCAAATCCAAGTCTTTTAAGCGCAAAAACCCCCTTGCAGAGAAAAACGCAACCCTTTGCAACTCGCTGACTTCCGACGCGTCGCAACCACCGTCGTCCGGTCGTCGCTCGTCAAACAACGTCAAGTAACCAATCGCCCGTTTTTTAACAGACGACGCCGCGTCGTTTTTCTTTAAACAAGCGACGCGTTTTTCACATTTCAACGGAGAACCGACGATGAAACGAACCAACGCAACCCTTGTTTTTGCGACGCTTGCGCTCGTCGCGTTCGCGGCGACGGTCGCTTGCAACCTCGCTTCCGACTCGCGGCGCGGCGACGCTTTGCCGCTCCCACCCGTCGGAAGCTCCGGCGACGTCGCGACGCAAATCGTCGAGCCGCAAGACTTAGAAAGCAATCCGCTCCGCGCGACGTTCGCTCTTTATCCGACGGAACTCGCGTTCGGCGACGCCGCGTACTATACGCTCGACTTCGAAAACGTTTCCGACTCCGCCGCTTATTTTGACGAAGACGCCGCTGACCGCGCATTAAACGAATCGACCTTATCTCGATGCGTCGCAAGGGTTGCGGCGACCGTCGACGGCGTCCCGGGCGAATACGTCGCCGCGCCGGAATTAGCGACTTTATTCGTCCGCGCGCCCTCCGAAGAGCCGCAACCGTCGACTTTACAACCGATTAACGACGCAACGTCGTCGGGAATGAGAGGCTCGGTCGACGGGCTGCGCTTGAAACCGGGCGTCAAAACCCGGCGCGTCGCGTCCGCGCTCGAATTTCCGCCGCTCGAAGATTGGAACGATCCGTTTTGGACGGCGGTTCGCGACAAGCTGTCAACACAAACGAGCGTCGAGTTGCGACTTCGTTTCGAACTTCGCCTCCCGCCGAAAGTTAGCGGAACGCGCGAAACGCAAGTTCTTCAACCGCAAGCGCCGGACGCGCCGACGACGGTCGTCGAGCAAACGCTCGTTCTCAAACGACGCGACGTTAAGGAGTTAGCGACGGTCGACCGTTGGTTCGAAGCGACGCCGCCCGACGCGCTTCCGGTTCGTTCCGACGACGGAACCTGGAAGGGGCCGCGTTTTTACCGCCGCGACGAAGGGCCGCAACCGACGTTTATCTCCTTAGACGGCGCAAGTTACCGAGCCGACGCTTTTACGCGAATCGGCGCGCGGAAACCGACGCTCGTCGACGCGCCGACGACGGTCGACGGTTGGCGACGCCTTGAAGCGGAGTTCGCGCCGTCGACGCTTCGCGACGAAAT
>JAFSFF010000502.1 GCA_017435375.1 Thermoguttaceae bacterium | reverse complement strand
GACGACCGAACGACCGCCGAACTCGCGTTGACGGAAAACATTCAACGCAAAGACTTAAACGCGATCGAAAAAGCCGTCGCGTTCCGCAATTACCTCGACCAATACGGCGGGACGCACGACGAACTCGCCAAGCGGCTCGACCTCGACCGCTCGACCGTTTCGAACCTATTGCGATTGCTCGACTTGCCGGAAGAGATTCAGTCGTCGGTGCGTCGCGGCGAACTGACGCAGGGACACGCCCGGGCGCTCCTTCCGCTCGAAGAATGGGATCAACTCGAACTAGCGCGACGTGTTGTCGACGAACGCTTGAGCGTCCGCCAAACGGAGAAGATCGTTCAAGAATTTTTGGACGGCGCCGACTTCCTTCCCCCCGACGCCGGCAAGAAACCCGTTGCAAAACCGGAAGTTAGCCCGCGCGTCCGCGACCTCGAGCAACAGTTCCGCACTTGGCTCGGAATGAAGGTGAAACTGACGTCGAACGACAAGGGCAAAGGCAAGCTCGTCGTCCAATTCAACTCGAACGACGAGTTCGAACGCGTTTACCAAGCGCTGAAACCGCGCGATTTCTAACGCCGCAACCTCCGCCGCCCCTCGACTTAAAGCGAAACCGTCGACCGACGACGCCTCGTCAAAATTTTCGACGAAATTTTCAACGAAAAAACGCCGAAACGCGCCGCTTCGATTCGCGTCGCGGCGTTAATTACTTCTTGTCGCTTCAACGACTTGACGCCGCGTCGCTTTTTAACGTCGACGTCGTACAACGTTCAATTAACGACGCCGCGTAAATTTTATTTAACGACGCCGCGTCGCGGTTACTCGCCCGCTTTCCCTTGCGATTCGACAAGACGCCGCATACAGTCGGCGCCGATTCGCGCGGCTTCGACCGCCGGAACCATATCGTCGTCTTCGTCTTCGAGATCCCAATCCGGGCTCGTTTCGATATACTCGACCGCCGCCTCGAACGCCGCCGCGGCCTCCGCGTAAGCGCCGACGTGAAAACGCGTTAGCGCAAGGTAAAAGTCTTGCCAAAATTCCTCGTCCATATCGAAGAACTCTTTGTCGAGCCGTCCGGCGTCGTACTCGCGCAACACGTCGGCGACGGTCGCGAAGCGGCGGAAATACGGCGTTACTTCGTCGCGCAAAAACGCTTCGACGCCGGTCAAAATCGCTTCGATTTCCTCCTCGCTCTTCGGCGGGCCCTGCCACGTCTTTTGTTCGGCGGTCGCGACCCAGCCTTCGTCCTCTTGTTCTCGATGTTCTTTCCAAAAACGCTTCAATTTCTTTTGCGTCGCGGCGTCTTGCGGAGCGTTCGCCCAAGCGTCGAAGCGAGAAACGCGTCCGACGCCGTAATCGACGACCAAATACCCGTTCCAGTAATGGAATTGGCAATAATGGCTCATAATTTCCGCCGTCCGCGTCCAACCTTGCTTGTCGTCTTTCTCTTGCGTAAACCCAAGCGGTTCCAAGGTTTGCGCGACCAGCTTTTTGACGCGGCGCGTCAAGGCGCTCTTGAGTTTCGTCGCTTCTTTTTTGGCGTCGTCCGACATTGCGTTTCCTCCTCGGTTTCAACGTTTTTGAAAATCGCGTCCCGACTTTCCCGTCGCGAACGCTTTTATTCAATACCGTTAGTATAACGCCGCGCTAAGTCTAATGCAAGGAAAAAGAAGAAGAAGAGAAAAAAAACGAAAAAAAAGCGAAAAAAGTCGCCGACGCGCCCCCAAGGAGCGGGAAAAAAGAGAAAAACGCAAAAAAGCGCGCTTGCCGACGTTGCGCGACAAAGCGTCGAACGCGTTTGAGCGGCGACCAAAAAAACGCCGAGCGAACCGAAATCCGCTCGACGTTTCTTCTTATTCCAACGGCGCAAACCGCTCAACCGCGCCGTTTACGCCGTTCCGTTTTCAACGCGACGGCGATTAACGACGGCGTTCCGCGATCTCCGCTTTGACGTCGGCGATAAACGTTTCGACCGGAATCGCGCCCATCTCGCCTTGTTTGCGGCCGCGAACGCCGACCGAATCGCTCTCCGCTTCCTTCGCGCCGACGACGCAGAGGTACGGAATCAAATCGTTGCGACCGTCGCGAATCTTCGCGCCGATCTTTTCCGAGCGCAGGTCGCACGAGACGCGCAAACCGGCTTCGCGCATACGTTTTTGCACTTGCTTCGCGTAGTCGTCGAACTTTTCGCTGATGGTGAGGATGCGAACTTGCTCCGGCGCCAACCACGTCGGGAACGCCGCCGCGAAGTGTTCGATCAAGATGCCGGTGAAGCGTTCGAACGAACCGAACGGCGCGCGGTGAATCATCACCGGACGGTGAAGCTCGCCGTCCGGGCCGATGTATTTCAGGTCGAAACGGTCGGCCGACGGCAGGTTGTAGTCGAGCTGAATCGTCCCGAGCTGCCACTTGCGGCCCAGGCAGTCGCGGACGACGAAGTCCGCTTTCGGCCCGTAAAACGCCGCTTCGCCCTCGACGACTTCCAACTTCGGCAAGTCCATTTCGCGGCACGCTCGTTCGAGCGCGTCTTGCGCTTTCTTCCAGTTTTCCGGGTCGCCGACGTATTTCGAACTCGTCCAGTCGCGGAAGCTCAGGCGCACTTCGTAATCTTCGAAGCCCATCGTGCGCAAGACCATCAGCGTCATGTCGACGCAGTTTTTAAACTCTTGCTCGACTTGCTCTTCGGTGCAGAAGATGTGCGCGTCGTCTTGGGTGAAGCCGCGGACGCGGGTCAAGCCGTTGAGTTCGCCCGATTGTTCGAAGCGGTGAACGTTCCCGAATTCCGCCAAGCGCAACGGCAACTCGCGGTAGCTGCGCGGTTTCGAGTCGTAAACGGAGACGTGCAACGGGCAGTTCATCGGACGGAGCAAATAGCGGTCGCCGCCGTCGACTTCCATCGGCGGGAACTGGCTGTCGGCGTAATACGGGTAGTGCCCGGACGTTTCGAACAGCTCGACGCGGCAAATAACCGGCGAGTACATCGGCTGATATTCGCGCTTCAGCAACTCTTGGTAAAGGAAGTTTTCGAGTTCGCGACGGACGATAGCGCCCTTCGGAAGCCAAACGACGAGCCCGGCGCCGACTTTCGGGTCGACCATAAAGAGCTCGTGCCGCTTCCCGAGGACGCGGTGGTCGCGTTTTTTCGCTTCTTCGAGCTGCGTCAGGTACGCGTCGAGTTCTTTTTTGTCGAAGAACGCCGTCCCGTAAACGCGGCGAAGGCTTTGGTTGTTCGCGTCGCCCTTCCAGTACGCGGCGGAGGTCGACATAATCTTGAACGCCCCGATGAATTTCGGCGACGGAATGTGCGGCCCGCGGCAGAGGTCGAGGAACTCGCCTTGACGGTAGAACGAGACCGTATCCTCTTCGCCGAGGCCGGTTTCGAGGTGTTCGACTTTCAGCGTTTGACCGGCGCCCTTCAAAAGCGCGATCGCTTCGTCGCGGCTCATTTCGATCCGTTCGAACGGCTCGTCTTCCTTAACGATCTTCGCCATTTCGGCTTCGATCTTCGCGAAATCGTCCTCGGTGAACGGCTCTTCCTTCCAGAAGTCGTAATAGAAGCCGTTTTCGACGGTCGGCCCGAACGCGAGTTGGACGTTTTCGTAAAGGCGCATGACGGCGCGCGCCATCACGTGAGCGCAGGAGTGGCGCATAATG
>JAFSFF010000501.1 GCA_017435375.1 Thermoguttaceae bacterium | reverse complement strand
TTGGAACAAATGGTCGTAAGCGCGCTGCAGGAACCCGCTGTAAATGTCGACGATAGGCCGCATTCCGGCCTTAGCCAACCCGGCGGCGAAGTTGACCGCGTGCGCTTCGCAGATGCCGACGTCGAAAAAGCGATCCGGAAACTCCGCCCGCGCCGTTTCGAGCATATTCCCCTGCGTCATCGCGGCGACGACGACGCAAACGCGAGGGTCGCGCTTCATCGCCCGATAAATCGCGCAACGGGCCCAATCGGTGAAGGAACGTTCCTTTCCGTCGTTCGCCGCGTCGAGCAAATCGACGACTCGCTCGGCGTCCGGCGCGTCGGCGACCGCGGCGTCGAGCGCGCTCGCTCGGGCTTTTTTCGGATTCGTCGCGCGCCGACTTTTCGACGTTTTTAACTCGTCGTCCGCCCATTGATCGAGCAAAACGACGCTCTCGGCGTTGAGCGCCTGCTCCGGACTCGTCGCGTGAAAATGCGCCGGGTCGATTTCGGCCGGTCGATACCCGCGCCCCTTCTCGGTCAAGACGTGCAGCAAAACCGGCTCGTCTATCGTCTTGATGCGTTCGAGATATTTGCGCAACGTCTCGAGGTCGTGTCCGTCGATGGGGCCGACGTACCGGAACCCGAAATCTTCGAAGAGCATTCCGCCGACGAGCCCGGCTTTCGCCGCGTCGCGCAGCCGCGTCAGGAAGCGGTAAGCGCTCGTTTTCTTTTCGACAAACTGCCGAAACGCCGTTCGCGCGCCGAGATACGACGGCGACGTCCGCATCTTGTCGAGCGAACGCCCGAGCCCGCCGACGCGTTGGCAAATCGACATTTTGTTGTCGTTCAAGACGACGAGCATCTTTTGACGCAAACCGCCCGCGTGATTCAGCGCTTCGAAGATCGGGCCGCCGGCCAACGCGCCGTCGCCGACGACCGCGACCGAGTAACGCGGCGCGTCCGGTTTTTCCGTTTCTTTCGATTCTCCGGAATTTTCCGTTTTCAACGCCGTTTCGTCGCCGTTCAAACGCGCCGCCAACTCGTCGCCGCGAGCGAGCCCGAGCGCCGTTCCGACGCTGCACCCCGCGTGTCCGGTTCGAAAAAGGTCGTACTCGCTTTCGTCCGGGTCGGGATAACCGGAAAGCCCGTCGCGCGTTCGGATTCCGCTAAATTCGGCGAAACGACCGGTAAGGAGTTTGTGCGGGTAACACTGGTGCCCGACGTCCCAAACGAGCCGGTCGCGCCGGAAGTCGAACGTCGAATGGAGCGCGATCGCCAATTCGACGACCCCCAAATTCGACGCGAAGTGAACGCCGCGCCGCTCCGCCAAGTCGCAAATCGTCGAGCGAATCTCCGTCGCCAACCGCCTTAGGTCTTCGAGCGTCATTGAGCGGAGCGGTTCCGCCGAACGCAACTCGCGCAACAACGTCGGTTCGACTTTTGGTCGCGGTTCGAACGCCGCCTTCCCTTCGTTCTCTTTTTCGTTCGTCATCGGTCTCGCCCCGCGACGTAATCGGCGAGATAACGCAACGCGTCCCAAGCCGCCGAGTCGACCGCGAACGTCGGGCCGGTCGCGCCGCTTGCGCCGGTTTCGCCGGTTTCGCCGGTTTCGCCGTCAATTCCGCCGTCCAATTCCGCGACAAATTCCGGTTTTAACGCCAATTTCGCTTTTTCGACGCATTCGTCGAGGAGCCGCCGCGTTTCGTCGACGCCAAAAAGGGAAACATAGGTCAACTTTCCGGCCTCGGCGTCCTTTTGAACGCGTTTCCCGAGCTTCGCTTCGTCGCCGACCGCGTCGAGAAGATCGTCCGAAATTTGGAACGCTTGCCCCCAATAGCGCCCGAAAAGGTCGAGCCGATTCAGCGTCGCGTCCGAAGCGCCGGCGACCAGCGCGCCCAAACGGAGCGGAACGCGAATCATCGCGCCGGTTTTGCGACGGTGAATTTTGCGCAAAAACGCCGCCGTCGCGTCGCGAACGGAGTCGTCGAGCGTCGTTTTGTCGTTATTATCGCTATTTTCGTTATTCTCAACGTTCTTTTCGCTATTTTCGCCGCCCTTCGCGCCGTCGATTTCGTCCCCGACGTCGGAAAACGCCGTCTTCAAAACGGACGCGACCAAGTCGGAAACGCCCGGCGACGCCGACGAAACCGCCGACCAAAGAACGTCGTCCGCCTGCCCGCCGACCATTCCGCTCGGCCCCGCCGCTCGCGCCAACTCGGCGACACAACGAACGACGCGGCTCGGCTCGACCGGGCTTTTCGCCAACGCTTCGAACGCGAACGCTTGGAGCGCGTCGCCGGCCAAAATCGCGGTCGCTTCGTCGAAACGCCGCCAACACGTCGGCCGACCGCGACGCAAGTCGTCGTTATCCATCGCCGGCAAGTCGTCGTGTATCAACGAATAAGAGTGAATCGCCTCGACCGCGACCGCCGCCGGAATCGCCGCTTCCCGACTTCCGCCGCAAAGCTCCGCCGCGATCAACGCCAACGTCGGACGCAACCGCTTCCCGGGCGCGAGGAGCGAATAACGCGCCGCGTCGGTCAGCCGCTTCGGCGAGTCGTCGTCGAAACGCGAAAACGCGTCGAGCGCCGCGTCGATTTCCCGTCGCAACGTCGCCAAATATTCCGTCGGCGTCGATTTTTTTCGTCGTTCGATCGTCATTTTTTGCCTCTTATTCGTCGTCGATTCGCAAAACGGCTCGGCGACGGTTGTTTTTTTCGTCGAAGAAGCTCGTTTTGCCGATTTTATCGATTTTTTCGCTTCGCCGTCCGTTTAAAAAGGCGGCGCGTCGTCAAAAAAGCTCCGTCCGCGCGGCGGTTCCGGACGTTTCGGCGGCTCGGAAGTTCGCCGAGTCGTCGTTCGGGTTCGCGTCGGAGTCGCCGCCGATTCCGGTTGCGCCGAATTTTCCGACGGCGGAGTCGGAGCCGCCCCCGCCGTTCGTCGCGCCGTCGTCGTTCGAATCGGTCGCGCCGCCGATTCTTGCGCCGTCGAGTCGGGAACGTTCCCGCTTCCGGGCGCCGTCGAGTTTGAGGGTCGCGCCGGATTTTCCGTTTTCGCCGCCGTTCGAACGCCCGACTTCGCCGCCGTCGCGGGAGGCGTTTGGCGTCCGGCGACGTCCGTTTGCGACCGCAACGCGTTTTCGTCCGCTTGTTCGAGAATCGGCGCGCCGTTTTCGTCGACGCCCTTCAAAATTTCGACGCGGCGCTCCGCTCCGTCGAGGATTTGACGGCAACGGCGCAGGAGCCGAATCCCCTCTTCGTACCGCGCGAGCGACTCTTCCAACTCGCCGCGTCCGCTTTCGAGCGTCGAAACGATCGTTTCCAAGCGCCGAAACGCCTCTTCAAAGGAGATTTCGTCCATCGCGTCCTTTCGTTTTTCTCCAAACCGCCGAGACGACCGACTTCCTCCGTTCGCCCCAACTTTTCTATTTTATCGTCGTTTCGTCAAACGCCGACGCCGCGCCGCTCGCGTATTCCCTTTATTTTACGCAAACGACGCGGTTTCGTCGCTAAATTTTACGCGATTCGCCCCTATTCCGGCCAACCGCGTTTCCCGTCGACCGTTTTTCGGGTTCAGTCGACAATCTCGACCTTAACGGAGGTCATTTTGTCGCCTTGTTGAACCGCGTTCACGACGTCTTGACCTTCGAAGACCTTGCCGAAAACGGAGTGATGACCGTCGAGCCAAGGGCAAGGAACGTGCGTGATGAAGAATTGCGAGCCGTTCGTGTTCGGGCCGGCGTTCGCCATCGAGAGGACGCCCGGGCCGTCGTGTCGGAGGTCGGGATGGAATTCGTCGTCGAATTGATAACCGGGGCCGCCGCAACCGGTGCCGGTCGGGTCGCCGCCTTGAATCATAAAGTCGGCGATGACGCGGTGGAAGATCAGGCCGTTGTAAAAACCGTCGTTCGCCAAATTTTCAAAGTTGGCGACGGTGCGCGGGGCTTTGTCGGCGAAAAGTTCGATTTTGATCGTTCCGCGTTCCGTTTCGATCGTCGCGATTTTTTTCATTGAGGCGTTCCTTATAATTCAATAATCAAAAACTCAAACATTTTTCATTTTTAGGGCAAGTCCGTTTTCTTATTCGAAAACAACGACTTGCAAACCGGCCCCGTCGGCGTTTTCAACCGTCGCGGCTCGCTACCGTTAATTATAACTTTTCCGAGAAAAAACGCAAGGAGCGGCCCGATTTTCCCTTACGTCGACTTTGGCGCCGCTCGCCGTCCCAACGCTCTCCGGAACGGTCGCGCCGACGCTCCCCAAGGTCGCTTTTTCGCCGTTTTTCCCCTTTATATTAATGTCGCTTTTCCCCTTTTATATTAATAAGGGCGTTTTCGCGAACGCTCAACGGCAAAAGTCGGCGACGGCGGCGACGAACTCGTCGGAGCGTTTCGCCGGGAAGACGTGCGACGCGTCGGCGAGCGCGATCCGTTTGGCGCCGGGAATTTGCGCCGCGATATACTCCGCCGTTTCGACGCGGTAAAGGGAGCCCGGGTCGGCGTGCAGAACGAGGGTCGAAACGTCGATTTTGCCGAGCGAAGCGCGGAAGTCGGCGGTCGTCATCGACTCCCAATAGCGGCGGTCGACGGCGGCGCGCTCCGGCGGAATCGGAGCGAAAAAGACCCGTTTCGCGAGCGATTCGCGGACGCCGGTAATCTCGACGGCCTTCGCCAACCAAGCGCCGCGGTCGAGCGGTTCCGGCCAACGCGGCGGGTCGTCGGGGTTCGACGCGACTTCGCAACGGGCGAAAAACGTCGTTTTGAAGAGCGCCGGATCGTCGCGCAAAATTTGCATATCGCGCTCGTAATCGTCGGCGAAGTAGCGCCCTTGGCAATATCCGAGCCGCCAAGCGTCGTCGTTGAGGAGTTTGGGGCAGGTATCGACGAAAACGGCCCGCGCGACGCGGTCGGTTCCGAATTGTTCGAGGTAAGAAAAAAGGACGGAGCCGCCCATCGAGTACCCGACGAGGCAAACGTCGCGGGCGTCGAGGCGTTCGATCAGCGCGCGCAAGTCGGCGGCGGAGCGTTCGACGCCGAAATCGGGCGAAAAGGGCGACCGTCCGTATCCGCGATGATCGAAGGCGACCGTTCGGAAGGAACGGCTAAAACGCTCGATTATTCCGTTGGCCGTCGCGACGGAGCCGCCGAACCCGTCGATATAAAAGAGGAACCGCCCTTCCCCGACGTCGACGTAAGCGATTTCCGCGCCGTCGTCGACCGTCGCCGTTCGATATTCGAGTTTCATTTAAGTTTTCGCGACGCGATTCGAACCGCCGCGCTCCGCTTATCGCGTTGTTTCGCCGATTCGGGCAAAAAAGCCGACGTTCTCAACGTCCTAAAAGCCCGAAACGAAGCGAACGCCGAACGCGCCCGACGCTCGCCGCGCCGATTTTATCGATTTTAACGAAAAAACGCAAGAGAAAAGCCGTCGAAAAACGCCCGAAACGTCCAATGCGAAACGCGCTAAAATCGCATAGGAAATAAAGCGCCAATCCGCCGCCCCTAAGTCGTTGCGTCGCGCGCCGCGAACAACCGCCGCCTTCTTGTAAACGCGCTCGACATTCTTCGTAACTTTTACGCCGATTTCCTAAAGACAAACAAGTACTCGTGCGCCAACAATAAAAAATTATACTTGACGCTATTAGTTTTCCAGAATCCGGTCGCTCGGCAATTATGTTGTTCTTTGATAATTATTTCTTTCGTCTTAAAACCGGCGGCTTCAAAAATTTTCATTACCTCAAAACTCATCGGGACGACGCAACCTTTGGTTCGAGCGTCCCCCATTAGAATCGCGCAAAATTTTCCCGGTTTCAAAACCCGAAAAGCTTCTTCCGCAACCTTTCGCATTTGAAGATAAAAATCGGAGATTTTAAAACGCGATAAGTCGCCTTCGATATCCTCGCTATATTGGATTATATTTCCATATGGCGGGTGCGCGCAAATAAAATCGATCGTTTCCGCGCCAATGAACGCTAAATCGCGAGCGTCGCCCTGAACAATGCGAATATCCGATTTACATTTCGTCCACTCAAAATCGCACTTTTCGCGACAACGTTTTAAAGCGTTTGGATTTATATCGACGCCTATCGCGTTTCTACCGAGTAATCTTGCTTCTACCAGCGTTGTGCCGCCGCCGACAAACTGGTCAAGCACGAGGTCGTTTTCCGACGAATAACGCAAAAGTAAGTTTCTTGGAATACGACGATCAGTCGTCCCCTTCTCCTTAAAACTCCACCCACTCGGTCGCTTCGTCGTCCGGTTGCGCAACGGCCATCATTTTGCTCTGAACCTCGCCAGGACACAACACAATTTCCCCCGATTTATACTTCGCTCGCGCAATTTCCAACGCCTCCTCGGCGCTTTCAGCCTCAATAACAAATTCATCGACTACAATTTCTTCTATCGCAACGGTAAACTTTTTATTGATTTTCATCCTTTATATTCTCCCTATATTTTTCTATACTTTCCGTTCCCTAAAAACTCGATAAACCCCTTATCTCTAAGAAGTTGCAACTGCTGCCGAATCTTAGGTTTAATATTATTGTTACTTGGATGGCGCCGCTTTAAATAATCTTCAAAGGAATACATTTCAGCAAGCGAAAAATTAACGTCGGGCGTCCGATTCAAGCAACTTAGAACGTCCATTAACCAACCGCGAGCGTTAATATCGCTTATTTCCAACGTTTTCCCGCGATTTACCTTTTTAATAACGGAAGACGCGTTCATAATTACGCCGCTTTTAACGATAGGAATCCTCCCTTGTTCCGGTATCTTTTCGATAAGAATATTGCAACCAATCCAACCCGCTCTACGAGCGGTTGCGGATAAAGGCTTTCTTTGTTCTATAACTTCGGGCACAAAAAAGTGTTTCGGAATTAACAGCAAATCCCTTACGATAAAATTTTTTGCATCATATCCCATAAACAAAAAATCAGGATTTTTATTGCCGGTTATCCGTTCAATCATTGCGGCGTACGCGCCGTCGATTACCTTGCGCGCTAACGTCCCGTTTTTGCTTTTCAATTCATATTCATATTTACAAATAGGACAATAAAAATCCGCAACGGGGCGATTGTTAGGAAAACGCTCTATACTTGGATTGCCGCATCTTGGGCAAAACATTTGGTCGGCAACCCACGCTTCAGTTAATACCCTTGCCACTTGCGTATTTGAGCGATATTTTGCGGCAAGTTCTCTACTTAAACTAAGGTTCATATTTTTCGACTCCCGGTTTCTCCGATTTATCGATAGCAGCCCTTGAACGCATATCGCCAACAAAACTTACAAGTTTAATCGACGTATCGTCGTTGAAATAGATTTTACACACAATAGAACTTGTAACATTAATGATAAGGCGACAAGAATTATCAAAACAGAAAAGCGCTTGTATTTTTTAAGTCGATAAATAACACCCGCAAAAGTTTGATAACGCCTGTGTCGAACGCCGCAATCTCCAACCGCATATTTCTGTAAAACTAGGGGATAGTAACAACGAAGACATTCGAGCAACCGCCCTTTTCGCCCCCATTTAATAAATGAACGTAATACAAACAATATTCTTATAGTCTTGAATTTTAACGCGTCAACAACAATACCGTTTCCCGTCGCACCATAACGCGCAAGGATATGCAACCTTTCTCGCTATCGTAAAATCCTTCCCAAACTTTAAGAGTTCTTGTTTATTACCTTTCATATTCGCCGACGACGTTTTTCATTTACATTAATCGTCAATAGGCGCGCCGACTCAACAAGCCGACGCGCCGCCGTTCGCTCGCAAGGGCTCCCTCGCGAACGCTAAATCCGCCGCCGTCGGCGACGCTCGACGCTAGAAGCCGAACGTCGCCGCGCGCTTCGCTCTCGCCGAACGCTCGTTAAAAGCGCTCGGGATTATTCCCACTCGATCGTTGCGGGCGGTTTCGAGCTAATGTCGTACGCGACGCGGTTCACGCCGTCGACTTCGCTCAAAATGCGCGACGAAATCTTCGCCAAGACCTCGTAAGGAACCGGATACCAGTTCGCTTCCATAAAGTCTTGAGTCGCGACGCAACGGACGACCACCGCCTTCTCGTAAGTGCGCTCGCCGTTCTTCGCGCCGACGCTGCGCACCGGCAACAACACCGCGAAAACTTGCGACGTTTCGCGGTAAAGCCCCGCCTTCGTAATTTCTTCGACGACGATCGCGTCCGCTTCGCGCAGGCAGTCCAAGTCCGGCTTCGACACCGGCCCCAAGCAACGAACCGCGAGACCCGGCCCCGGGAACGGGTGCCGCCAAACCAACTCTTCCGGCAAACCAAGTTCCAAACCGACTTGACGAACTTCGTTTTTGTACAGTTTGCGGAGCGGTTCGACCAGTTCGAACTCCATATCCTCCGGCAAACCGCCGACGTTGTGATGGTACTTCACCGTCTTCGCCGGCGCGCCTTCTTCGCCGCCGCTCTCGACGACGTCCGGCCAAATCGTCCCTTGCGCCAAGAACTTCGCGCCGTCGACCTTATGCGCCTCTTCGGTGAAAACGTCGATGAACGTCTTGCCGATGATCTTGCGCTTTTCTTGCGGGTCGTCGACGTCTTTCAACAGCGAAAGGAAACGCTCTTCCGCGTCGACGACGACAAGGTTCGCGTCAAAATTTTCGCGGAACACTTTCGCGACCGAGTCGATTTCGTTTTTACGCATCAAACCGGTGTCGACGAAAATACACGTCAGACGCGAACCGATCGCCCGCGAAACCAACGCCGCGACGACCGCCGAGTCGACGCCGCCCGACAAACCGCAGATCACGCGACCGTCGCCGACCTGTCGACGAATGCTCTCAATGGAGGTTTCGACAAAATTCTTCATTGTCCCAGTTTCCTAAACTAGCCTTGCAAATCTAACGCACGAAAACGCGACAAGGCGCGCGCCTTTCGTCGCGAACGCCCGTCGAAACGAGCGCCGCCGTCGAACCGTTCGCCGCGACCGCCCAAAAATCGCCGACGAAAAATTGTCGACGAAAGAAGTCGCGAACGTTTTCACGCCGTCTATTATAACGCGCTCCGCAATTTCGAAAATACCCGGCGCCCGCCCTTCAAGCGCCGTCGCCCTCTTCGCGTCGCCGACTGATTACAAAACCATAAAAACATTATCGGCGCCAAAACAATTTTATAAAACAAATTCTAGACGTCAAATCTCTTCCGCGCTAATACCAAATTTCTTCGACGTTATACAACGCGTCAAATTTTCGGAAAAATCGTTTTATTTCCCCCATTCCTCTCAATCTCCGTTTTCTTCTAAAAAGAATTTATACCGTTCGCGTCGATTTTACCGCTTCGTAAAAAATAAAAAAAAATTTCCCGATTTTTCCAAAAAAAACTCAAAGTTCTCCAAGATTTTTCAACCGCTATAACTCTTGTAGGACGAAAAGCAAAAAAAGTCGTCCTCCGTCGGACGCGACAATAAAACCGATTATGACGGTTTCGCGGCAAAAAAAGCCCTAAAAAACGCCTTAAAATCGCTTTTATCAAGCCGACGAAACGCGAAAAAACGTTATAATTAAAAAGACGTTAAGTTGAAACGGAGTTAAACGACCGCTTTTCCCCCCGACTTTAACGTCGACGCGAGTCGACTCCGTTTCCCTTAACCTCCTCGTTTCGAATAGGTTATCCCATGAAAAAGTATTCGTCCAACAAACGTCGTTCCGATTCGAGCGCGAAATTTTTTGTCGCCGCGCTTTGCGTCGTTCTCGGCTGGTTCGCCGCGTCGTCGATTCCGTCCGGCGCGACGTTGGGCGAAACTTGGCGTTTCCGTCTCGATTCGTTCGGGCCTTTCGCGGCGAACGCGCAACGTCGCGCCGACGAACGTCCGCGCTCTTATCTCGACGCTTCCGGTCGCCGGGTCGACTCCGAAGAAACGACCGCTCCGCGCGTTGAAACGGACTCGGCGTTCGCCGTCGAAGCGACGGAACTTTGGGCGAACGAAGCCCTTCCGTTCGAAGCGGAACCGGTCGGCGCGACGTTCGCCGAAGCGGAACAAGAGGCGAAGTTGGAACCCGTTTCGTTCGCGAACGACGAAGAAGAATCCGATTCGCTCTTCGCGAACGACGGTTGGCTCGTCGTCGACGAAAACGCTTTGGAACGCGATCAATGGTCGCGCGACTTGCGTCTCGAACCGTTCCCGGAACAAACCTTCGCGGAATTTTCGGCGCCGACTTGGCGCGACGACGTCGCGGTCGCTCCGGCGACGCTCGACGAACTGCGCGCTCTCGAATTCGAACCGGGCGTCGTCGCTTCCTCGTTGGTTTCTTCGTCGTTGCGTCGCCGAACCGCGAACGCTCAACTTTCGTCCGGCGATTACTCGTTCGCCGAAACCTCGAACGCTTCGGACGCGAACGCTCCGCAAACGTCGAGCGTTTCGGCTCAAACGGCGACGCAAACTTCGACGGTCGCTCCGACTCGCGTCGGCGCTTTCACCGCTTGCGAAACGTTCGACTCGAACGGCGTCGCGAAAGTTATCGTTCAATAACGCCCGCGTTCTTCCGACGCTCTTTTCCCCGACAATGCGAAAGCCCGCGCGCCGATCGTTCGACGCGCGGGCTTTTGTCGCTCCGCCGCTCTATCTATCGCGGGCCGTTGGTTCCGCTTGAAAAATCGTCAAAGAACGCCCTTCGTACTCGGGACGCCCGTTTGACGAGGGTCGCTTTCGACCGCCGCCCGAATCGAACGCGCGGTCGACTTGAAAATCGCCTCCGCGATATGGTGCCCGTTCGAACCGTACAAGACGCCGACGTGCAGGTTGCAGGCGGCGGCGTTCGCGAAACCTTGCCAAAACTCGCGGACGAGTTCCAAATCGAACGTCCCGACGCGCTCGACCGGATACATCGCGTCGTAAACGAGGTAGGGCCGCCCGGAAAAATCGATCGCCGTCCGCGCGAGCGTTTCGTCCATCGGGAGGAGGAAAAAGCCGTATCGGCGGACGCCTTTCTTGTCGCCGAGCGCGGTTTTGAAGGCGGCGCCGAGCGCGATCCCGACGTCTTCGACGGTGTGATGGCCGTCGACTTCGAGGTCGCCGTTAACGCTCAGCTCGAGGTCGACGAGCGAATGCGCCGCGAAAAGGGTCAACATATGATCGAAAAAGCCGATTCCGGTCGAAATTTTCGACGCGCCGGTTCCGTCGAGGTCGATTTTCAGCCGAATTTGCGTTTCCTTGGTGTCGCGCTCGACCGCCGCCGTTCTCGCCATTTTACGTTCTCCTATTTTATTTCCGATTCAATTTCATTTTTCCGTCGACGTTTTAACTTCGCGACGCTTCGCCGAAACGCGCCGCGTCGTTTCTTATTCATCGGCGTTTTTCGGAGCGAAATTGAACGCGCCGGGCTCTCGCCGTCAAAATCGCTCGCGCCGGTCGAGCCGCCGGTCGAGCCGTTCCGCTCCCGTTAGTTCGCCGACGTTCCGCCGACGCGCTCCGCAAGAAATAAAAACGCGCCGACGCAATCTCCGCAAAGGCCCGCCGACGCGTTCCGTTTTCGCCGTCGCTTTCGCTTTTCGCCCCCTTTCGCCAACCGACGTCAGCGGCGGAAAATCCCGGCAATCGCGTCGAAAATCCGCCGGAAAAACCCGAAAAAGCCGCGATAATCCGGCTCGATAAAGTTCACGACTTGCACTTTTCCCTCGGAGTCGAGCATAATCGCCCGGGCGCAAATATCGTCCGACTCGCCGAGAACGCCGGAACGCAAGAGCCAGCGCGTCGCTTCGTCCGGGTCTTGTTCGACGCCGTCCCCCCGCAGATAACAGCGCGCGAGCCGCTCCATCGCGTCGCGGTTTCCCGCCTCCGCCGCCTTCCGATACCAACGCGCCGCTTCCGCCGCGTCCTCTTTACCGCCGAGTTTCCCCGTCTCGGCCAGCGCGCCGAGAACGTACAGAGCGTCCGGATCTCCCGCTTCCGCCGCGATTCGAATCCAGCGCGCGCCCTCCGCCTCGTCCTTCTCGCAACCGACGCCGTCGAGCAAATGCGAACCGAGATTGAACGCCGCGACCGCGTCCCCCGCCTCCGCCGCCTTCCGATAAAGCGCGACCGCCGCCGCTTCGTCCTTTTCGACGCCGAGCCCTTCGCGGAACAAATGCGCGAGCCGCTCGATCGCCGTCTCGTTCCCCGCCTCCGCCGCCTTTCGATACCAACGCGCCGCCTCCGCCGGATTCGCTTCGATTCGATAATCGACCGCGCCGCCGAAACTCGCGTTCCCGTCGATATACGCGTCGCCGACGACGACCGCCGCTTCGGCGTCCCCCAACTCGGCCGACTTGCGGAACCAAGAGAGCGCCGACGCGCCGTCCTTCCGAGCGACCGCTTTTTCGGCGAAAAGCCAAGCCGCCGACGCGCTCCCCAATTCAAGCGCCTTGCGATAAAGCCGCTCCGCTTCCGCTTCGTCTTGCGCGAGTCCGAGCCGCCCTTCCTCGAACGCTCGCCCCAACCAAAGCGCGCCGTCCGCCGAGCCCCGCTCGAGCGCGACGCGCGCCCAACGCACCGCCTCGACGTCGCTTTGCTCGACGCCGGTTCCCCGTTCGCAACAAACCGCGATTCGGAGCGGCGCTTCCTCGTCCCCTCGGTCGGCGGCCAACCGATACCAGCGAACCGCCTCCGCTTCGTCTCGCTCGACGCCGTCCGTTCCGAGCAAGTAAAAATTCCCCAAGATCCGCGCCTCCCAAACGCCCCCCGCCGTCGCGATTTGCCGAAGCGCCTTCAAGCCCTTCTCGACGTCCCGCTCGACGCCGCAAGTCCCGTAAAAATAACACTGCCCGAGTTCGCTAATCGCCCTCCAATGTCCAAGATTCGCCGCCGCGCGGAGCCAACGGACGCCCTCCGCTTCGTCTTCCGCGACGCCGTCCCCGTTCAAATAAGCGAACGCGACGTTGCAAGCCGCCGTCGCGAACCCGAGTTCCGCCGACCGCCGCCAAAGTCGCG
>JAFSFF010000500.1 GCA_017435375.1 Thermoguttaceae bacterium | reverse complement strand
GTTTTTTTCTCCGCTCAATTTCAACCAATATTTCATTTTCGAAACTTTTAAAAGTTTCCGCGCGTCTTAAACAACCCAAAAAGTTTTCGGATTCGAAAAAATCGTCGAAATCTCAAGAAAAAAACGGCGAAAATTTCGTTCCGCGTTTTTTTCGTTGTTCTTTCGCGCAAAAAACTGTATAATAAAGGGCGTTCCCGGAAAGGACGACGGCGGTCGTTCGCGACGCTCCGCAAACGCGCCCGTTCGACCTTCGTTCTTTCCCGTTTTCCGGCGGAAAGCGGCGTCCGTTTCGCGGTTCCCGTCGTTTCCTTTTCCCCCGTTTCCCCAAACCGCCTATTTTCCGGCTTGTTCCGGTTCGAGTATTTCCGATGGCCCCGAAAAACAAACTGAATTCCCTCGCTTGGCGCGTTCCGGACGGAGCGTCGAGCGCGACGCCCTTCGACGCTTTCCTCAACGGCGCGCTCCAAGCGCTCGACCAAACGCTCCTCCCGACGGAGCTTCGCCGCGACGATTGGCGAACGATCGAGAGCGTTTGGGAAGGAATCAAAGCGCTCCGCGTTCGAGGCGCGCCCGCGATCGGAATCGCCGCCGCTTACGGGGTTTGCGTCGGGTTGCAGACGGTCTTCCGCAATTCGGAAGGCGCGATTCGCGAACCGTCGGAAGCGGAATTTTTCGCCCGTCTCGACGAAGCGACCGCCTACCTCGCGTCGAGCCGACCGACCGCCGTCAACCTCTTTTGGGCCCTCGACCGAATGAAGGCGAAAGCCGAGTCGCTCCGAGGAACCGCGACTCCGGCCGAAATCGCCGCGACGCTCCTCGACGAAGCCCGCGCGATACACGACGAAGACCGCGTTCTTTGCCGCAAAATGGGCGAGTTCGGCGCGCAATTCGTTCGCGACGGCGGCGGCTACCTCACCCACTGCAACGCCGGCGGCCTCGCGACGAGCGATTACGGCACCGCGCTCGCCGTCTTCTATTGGGCCGTCGAAGAGGAAAACAAGAAAATCCGCGTTTTCGCCGACGAAACCCGCCCGCTCCTGCAAGGCGCCCGCCTCACCGCTTGGGAACTGAAAGAAAACGGCGTCCCGGTAACGCTCATTTGCGACTCGATGGCGGCGTCGGTAATGCGCGAAGGCAAAATCGACGCGGTTTTCGTCGGCGCCGACCGAATCGCGGCGAACGGCGACGCGGCGAACAAAATCGGCACCTACTCCGTCGCGCTTTGCGCTAAAGCGCACAACGTTCCGTTTTACGTCGTCGCGCCGAGTTCGACGTTCGACTTGACGCTCGAAAACGGCGCCGGGATTCCGATCGAAGAGCGCGACCCGGAAGAAATCCGACGCGGCTTCGGCAAGCAAACCGCTCCGGACGGAATCGACGTTTACAACCCGGCGTTCGACGTTACCCCGGCGGAGTTGATCGCCGGAATTATCACAGAAAACGGCGTTATTTCGCCGGTTACGCCGGAAAACGTCGCGAAAATCGTCGGCGGCGCGTTCAAGTAAACGTTTTCCGACGTCAAAATAGGGAAACGGCGCAAACGTTAACGAGCGTTCCCGTTTCCCCTTTGGCCCGCGTTTTTCCCACAATTCGTTTCTCAACCTTTTCTCGCCCCGCCCCAAAATTATTCCGAGGTTACCGATGTCGAAAGATTACAAAGAATACGACGATTTAGGAGTCCGTTTCATTTACCCGAGCAACTGGTTCGTTCAAACGGAAACTTGGGACAAGGGAACCTACGGAATCACCGTCGACAGTCCCGAAGGGAGCTTTTGGTCGCTCGCGATTTACCCCAAAGGAGTCGACCTCGACGCCGCCGCGAAGCAAATTCTCGGAACGCTCGACGCGGAGTACGAGGAAATGGATCAAGCGGAGGTCAAGCGCTACGTCGCCGACCGCGTTCTTACCGGGTACGAAGTCAACTTTTTTTACCTCGACCTGACCAGCACGGCGCTCGTTTTGAAATTTGAAGACGAAAATCGCGGTTACGTCGTTTATTGGCAAACCTGCGACCGCCTCGCGCTAACCGGCGAAAATCTTTCGCGTTCCGACGTTTTCGACGCGATGACGCACACGCTCGTTTCGAACCTCACCGGGCAAGAGGTCGAATATCGCGGCGACGGCGGCGACGAGTTCGATTTCGGCGCTCCGGTCGACGAAAAAGAGCGACGCGTCGCCGAAAATCGCGAATTTTACCGCAAAAAATACGAGCGCCAACGTTGGGAAGAAGAGTAAACCCGCCGCCGCGAAGATCTCGACGACGAAGAAATTCGACGAAATTTGAACGACGAAAACGACGACGAAGCCCGCCGACGCGACTGGGTCGCCGCCGACGAAAAGCTCGAAGACTTCCTCCGCGTCGACGACGAGGAAACCGACGACGCGTTCGAAGAAATCGACGACGAAGAGGAAGTCGACGTCCGCGATTGACGGCGCCGCGTTTTTCGCCCGTTTTTCCCGCTCCCCCTATTTTAACCGCCGAGAGGCCGTCCAATGCCCGCCGAACTCGATTTCGACGCGAAAATTCAACGCTTCGCCGAACTGTTGGCCGCGTCGCCGAAAATCGCCGCGCTGACCGGCGCCGGAATTTCGACCGAAAGCGGAATTCCCGACTTCCGTTCGTCGACCGGAATTTACCAAACGACGTCGGAAGCGGTCTTCTCGATCGACTTTTTCAACGAGAATCCGGGCGAATTTTACCGGATTTTCGGGCCGTTTTACGCGCAAACGGTCGCGGCGGCGCCGAACGCCGGGCACGTCGCGCTCGTCGATCTGGAGCGCAAACTCGGCAAACGCGTCGAAATCGTTACGCAAAATATCGACGCGCTCCACTCGACCGCCGGTTCGTCGAGCGTTTGGGAAATTCACGGAACGCTGCGGACGTCGAGTTGCGTCGTTTGCGAGCGCACGTTCGAGCGTCCCGTTTTCGACGCGACCGTCGCGGCGGGCCAAATTCCGCGCTGTCCCGATTGCGGCGGCGTTTTGAAGCCGGACGTTACTTTCTTCGGCGAAGCGCTTCCGGAACGGGCGTTGCGAAGCGCGCAACGGGCGATGTGGGAAACGCGCCTCTTGCTCGTTCTCGGAACGTCGTTGCAAGTCTATCCGGCGGCGGGACTTCCGCGCGAGTGCGACGCCGACGTTCCGTTTGTCGTCGTCAACCGAACGCCGACGCCGCTCGACCGTTTCGCGACGCTCGTTTTCCGCGAGTCGCTCGGCGACGTCTTGCCCAAGGCGGTCGAGCGAGCCGCGGCGCTCCTTAAAGAGCGTTCCGAAAACGCGTCTTAACCGCCTTGACCGTCGCGTCGTCGAACGGTCGCGTCGCCGCCCTCCGTTTTTCCCATTTCCCCCGTTCCCCCCATTTTCGCATTACCTT
This sequence comes from Thermoguttaceae bacterium, assembly GCA_017435375.1. Taxonomy (GTDB): domain Bacteria; phylum Planctomycetota; class Planctomycetia; order Pirellulales; family Thermoguttaceae; genus RUG369. Next base: position 4,682 of record JAFSFF010000500.1, on the reverse strand, counting down.
AACTTTCCGTCGACGCGCCGCCGCCGAGTTCGCCGATTTTCCGGCGTCGCGGCGTCCGACGCGTTGTTTTGCAACCGCGAGGAACCGTCCGATGAAAAGATCGTTATCGTCGTTTTTCTCCTTATTAATATTATTGGCGGCGGCGCCCGTTTTCGCCGCGCCCGACGCTCCGCTCGTTTTCGACTTCGAAAACGGCGACCTCGCTTCCGCCGGTTGGACGATCGTCGAAGGCGACAACTCGAAACCGATCGGCGACCGCGACGCCGAATTTCACGACGAAACCGTCCCTTACGTCAAACAAGGCAAGCGTTACCTAACGACGCTCGAATCGACCGCTTCGGCGGCGCCGACCGACGACGTTCGTTGCGTTATCGAGTCGCCGGTCTTTGAAATCGTCGGCGACGAGCTGAAATTCCTCGTCGGCGGAGGGGGCGCGGAGCGTCAAAACGTTTACGTCGGCTTGGCGCTTCTCGACGAAAGCGGCGACGTCGAAACGGTGTTGAAAGTCGTCGGGAAAAACAACCAAAAGCTCGACCCGGTCGTTTGGAACGTCGCGGAGTACAAAGGCCGCCTCGCGCTCCTTCGGGTCGTCGACCTCGAAACCGGCGGCTGGGCGCACATCCGCTGCGACGCGTTCGAAATCCCCGGCGTCCTCTCCGACGCCGGAACGAAATTGCGCCGCGACTTCTTCGAAAAAGCGCGCCTCGAAGCTCAGCGCAAAGAAGCGGAAAAGAAAGAAGCCGCGCTCGACGCTCTCCGAACTCTCGACGCGCCGGTGCTTTACGTTCGACGCGAGCAATACCGCCGCGACCATCACAACACCGCGACGCTCTTCCAAAAGGGCGAAATCAACGAAAACAGCTTCGTCGGCGATTCCGCGCTCGTCGTTTGGAACCCGAAAACCGGCGAGTCGAAAACGCTCCTCGAACTCCCGGACGGAATCGTCCGCGACCCGGAGCTTTCGTTCGACGCGACGAAAGTCGTTTTCGCGTTCCGAAAATCTAAAGCCGACGACTATCACATCGGCGAAATGACGCTAAACCTCGCCGCCGACCGTCCCGCGATCAAAATTACCGCCGAAACGACCGCCGAAGAAATCGCCGCGCTCGCCGAAACCGCCGGTTTCCGTCAACTGACGTTCGTCTCCGGCGCGTCCGACTTCGACCCGCTTTACCTCCCGACCGGCGAAATCGTCTTCTCGTCGACGCGCGAGCCGAAATACTGCATGTGCAACCGTCACATTATGGGCAATTTGCACAAAATGAACGGCGACGGCTCGAACGTTCGTCAAATCGGCAAAAGCACGCTCTTCGAAGGACACGCCGCGCTCCTTTCGGACGGTCGCCTCATTTACGACCGTTGGGAGTACGTCGACCGCAACTTCGGCGACGCGCAGGGCGTTTGGGTTACAAACCCGGACGGCGCGAAACACGAAATCTTTTGGGGGAACAACACCGCGTCCCCCGGCGGCGTTATCGACGCGCGCCCGCTTCCCGGCGACGACTCGACGTTCGTTTGCGTCTTAAGTTCTTGCCACGACCGACCTTGGGGAGCCGTCGCGCTGATCGACCGCCGCTTGGGGCTCGACGGCAAAGCGCCGGTTCTCCAAACTTGGCCGCCGGAAACGATCGACTGGATCTCCGACGCGCCCGGCGCCGACCCGTTGCGCGAAGTAATGAAATACGATACGTTTACGCGCTCGCCTCGCAAGTACGAAGACCCGTTCCCGCTCGAAGACGGCTTTATCTTGGCGACCGGTCAAACCGGAAACGGCGACGAAACCGCGCTTTACGTTCTCGACCCGGACGGCGGCGCGACGCAAGTTTGGGCGGACGGCCCCGGCTGTTACGACGCTCGCCCGATCCTCCCGACCGACGAACCCGCGACGATCGCCGACCGCGTCGACCTCGACGACCCGAACGGTTACTTCTACGTTAGCAACGTTTACGAAGGTTTCGGGATGCAAAACGTCGAGCCCGGTTCGGTCAAATACTTGCGCGTCGTCGAGTCGCCGGAAAAACGTTTCTGGACGCACGCCAACTGGCAGGGCGCCGGAACGCAAGCGCCGGGAATGGCTTGGAACGACTTCAACAACAAACGAATCCTCGGGACGGTTCCGGTCGCGGAGGACGGCAGCGTTTCGTTCGCGGTTCCGGCCGACCGTTTCGTTTATTTCCAACTCCTTGACGAAGAAGGCGTTATGATTCAGTCGATGCGCAGCGGGATTATGGCGCGCCCCGGCGAAACGAACGCTTGCGTCGGTTGCCACGAGAGCCGCCTCGACGCGCCGACGTCCGGAACGCTCGCCGGTTCCGCGCTCTCCGGCGACCCGCTTCCGCTCGAACCTTGGCGCGGCGAACCGCGTTTGTTCAGTTATTTGGAGGAAGTCCAACCGGTCTTCGACAAATACTGCGTCGCTTGCCACGACTTCGGCAAACCGGCGGGCGAAAAGCTCGTCCTCGCGGGCGACCGCAACCCGGCGTTCAACGCGTCGTATTGGCAAATTCGCTCGAAGGAACTCGTTCGCGTCCCCGGCGCCGGGCCGCACAACAAATTCGAGCCGAACTTTTGGGGCGCGCGCAAGAGCCGACTTTACGAAGTGTTGACGCAAGGACACTCGAAACCGGAAATCGACGACAAACGCCGCGAACTCGGAATTTACGTCGACCGCAAAACCGACGCCGAAGCGGTCGACCGCGTCGCGACTTGGATCGACGTCAACGCGCCGTATTATCCGACTTACGGCTCGGCGTATCGCGACAACCCGTACGGTCGTTCCCCGCTGACGAACGACGAAACGAAGCGCTTGTCCGAGCTGACCGGGCTCAAAAATTTGGCGTTGAGCGCCGCGATTTCGTTCGACCGTCCGGAGCGGAGCCCCTGTTTGAATCGTTGGGGCGCCGCCGACGCGTCCGTTTCGCCGGAATACGCCGAAGCGCTCGCTCTCATTAAGCGCGGTCAAGACCGGCTCGCGAAGCAAGATCGCGGCGAAGCGTCCGATTTCGAACCGGTCGCGGCCGTCGAAGTCGACCAAGAAAAACGCTACAATTATTTCCGCCAACGCGAGCAAGCCGCCCGCGACGCCGTTTCGAAGGGCGAAAAGCTCAACGACCTACAAATCGACGCGCTCGTCGGCTCGACTTGGCGCGACGAATAAACGCTTCTCGTCGCCAAATCAACGGAACTCGGCGATTCGCGATTCGCGTCGCAACCGCCGAGTTTTCGCGACTTCCGTCTTTCAACGCCGAATCGACCGCCGCGCCGATTCGGCGTTTTTCTTTTCTCGATTTGCGACGCTCTCTCTTTCGCGGTCTCGTCTTCTTGTTTTTTCCGATTGCGCCGAAATTTGCTCTTGCGCCAAACGCGCCGATTTGTTATCGTCGTTGGGCTGGAGAGTTCGACTCGCGCCCTCCCTTGTTAGTCCCGCGACGTTTTCCGCGTTCGCGTCTCGTTTCTTTTCGACGCCGGAGCCTTTATGAACGATTTTCAACGCGATCTCGACGCCGCCGCCGAACGCGCGCGCCGCTTTTTCGCCGACGCTCGCGCCGACGACCGCCGACCGGGCGCCCTCGCGTCCGCCGCGCTTTCGTTGTCGCAAGAGCTTATTTCGCTTGCGTTCCGTTCCGAGCGTTTACCGAAAACCGACGCCGCCGAAACGTCCGAACGTCGCGACGAACGCCCGCGCCCCGCCGTCTTTTCTCCCGAAACGTCCGACGTCGCCGAACCGACGATTCTACGCTTCGACGCGTTCCGCCCGACGTCGCAAGTCGCCGCCGCTTCGCAACCGGAGCCGAACCGCGCTCCGACGCTCAAAATTTTCGCCGCCGACGCCGAACCGCCGCGCCGCGCCGCCTTCCCTCGCCTCTTCGTTCCCGCCGACGAGCGCCCGCGTCTCCGCGTTGTCGCCGCCGACTAAAACGTTTGGCGGTCGAATCTTTTGTCGTCGAATCTTAAACGCGACTTTCGATAAAAAAAGACGCTCCTCCCTTCGGAAAAGCGCCTTTCAATCCGACGTCGCGCTTGCGACGCGCCGTCAAACCGCTTTAATGGTAAAGCGGCCCCGGCGTCGATCCGCCTCCGCCCCCTTGAATGTAATTTCGCCCCGGCGCGGCGCCGGTCGACGCGTTGTAATCGACGACTCGTCCCGTCGCTTGCAAGTCCGTCGCGGTGATCGCTCGCGACGCGAGCCGCCAATCCCAAACGGTCGCCTCGAGCGGAATCCAACCGGCGTTTTCGCCGAGCGCGACGTTGTTTTTCTCGACGACGAGCCCCCGGCGCGCCCCTTTCGCGTCCGTTTTGATTTCCGCAAAGGTCAGCAAATCGAGCGACGAGACGGAAACGCCGGTTTCTCGCCCGTTCTCGCCGTCGATCAAACGGAACGTTAACCTTTCCGCGTCGTTTCGCGGCGGTTTCGCGGGATCGTCCGAACGCAGCGACTTCACATAAAGCTGAAATTTTTGTCCGACTTTATTCCAATCGTCGAACGAACCGACGTAATCGCCCAACTTGCGCCGCAAACTTCCGCGCAGCGACAACGCGAGCGAATTGTTCGGCGCGCCCTCCAAAACGCAGTCCAACGCCTGCGCGCCGACCTCGTTGACGGAACGCGTCCATTTAACGTCCGACAACACGCGTCCGACGTACAGCAAATACGCTTGATCTTCCCAAGCGTCGACGTCGAC
>JAFSFF010000499.1 GCA_017435375.1 Thermoguttaceae bacterium | reverse complement strand
TCGAGACCGCCGTTTAACTCGGCTTCGTCGTTTGATTCGGCTTCGCCGTTTAATTCGCCGTTTTCGTCGTCCGTCGTCAAAACGACCGCCGAATCGTCGAGCGTAATCCATCCGTTCAAGCCGTCGGCGCCCCAAACGCCGTTCGCCGCGCCCCAACCGAGCGAGCAAAAAAGAGCGCCCGCCGCGGCCGTCTTCCATCCTTGGAGTCTCATCCGCATTTCCTCGCGTTAAAATCTTCGAGTCGATCGCTCGAAATTATCCCTATCTTATCATCGAGAAAATAATGCGGAAAGATAAATTTTTCGCCGAAAAAATTAAGACGCCGAGAAAAGAAGCGATAAAAAGAATTTCCGCGCGCGCCGAATTATTTTTCACCGTTATTTTTTTGCGTTAAGAAAAAGAATTTTCGCGCTTAAAACGACCGAATACGCGCCGACGCTTCCTTGGCGATCGGCGCGCCCTCCGTCCGCGTCGCTATTCCGATTCTTTCGTCAACGAATACGCGGCGATTTTCCGGTCGAGCGTCGTTCGTTCGACGCCCAACGACTTCGCGGCGCGACTTTTATTCCACGAGAAATATTTTAACGTTTCAAGAACAAGTTTTCGCTCCATTTCTTTTAACGAAACAGGCTCGAACGGCGCGTTTTCCGCCGCGTCGCCGCGCCGTTGACAGTCGCAAACGACCGGCGGCTCGACGACGCCGAGCGCCGACGTCAGCAAATCGGCCTTCTCGACCGTCGGCGGATTCCCCATCAAGACGGCGCGCTCGACGATATTTTTCAATTCGCGCACGTTTCCCGGCCAAGGATACGCGTTAAGCGTCGCTCGGGCCTCCGGCGAAAAACCGAGATAACGCCGCCCGGTTTCCCGCGAAAATTTGTCGAGAAAATGATCGGCCAACGCGTCGACGTCGCCGGCTCGTTCGCGCAACGGCGGGACGACGATTTCCAAAACGCGCAACCGAAAATACAAATCGCGACGAAAACGTCCGGCGGCGACCTCCTCCTCCAAGTTGCGGTTCGTCGCCGCGACGACGCGAACGTCGACCGAAATCGGCTTGTTCCCGCCGACACGTTCGAACGTCGCGCCCTCCAAAACGCGCAAAAACGCGGCTTGCAACGCCGGGTTCATCTCCGCGATCTCGTCGAGGAAAATCGTTCCGCCGTCCGCCGCCTCAAACTTGCCGATCTTCGTTTCGTTCGCGCCGGTAAACGCGCCCTTCTCGTGTCCGAAAAGTTCGCTCGTCAAAAGACTTTCGGAAAACGCCGCGCAATTCAAACAAATCATCGGGCCGAACCGCCTCGAACTCTTCTCGTGCGCCGCCCGCGCGACCAACTCCTTCCCGACGCCGCTTTCGCCCCGGATTAAAACGGTCGCCTTCGACCGCGCCGCCCGTTCGACCGCCGACTCGACCGCTCGAATCGCGTCCGAAACGCCGATCATCTCGATATTTTGCCCAAGCAGGCTCCGCAACCGGCGATTTTCGGTTCGCTCCCGGCTCAAATAAGCGGTCAGCTCGTTTTGACGGTCGAAGAAATTTTGCGTCGACAAAATCTCCGACGGAGCGTCCCGTCGCTCGCCGCTCGCCTCGAACGTTCGCGCCGCCTCGACGAGAAGCGTCTCGCGCCCGATTTGAATTTTGGAACCGATCAAGATTTCCGCTTCGCCGTCGACCGCTCTTCCGTCGACCGTCGTTCCGTTGCGACTCTTCAAATCGCGCAACAACCAACGGTCGTCCCGAAATTCGATCGTCGCGTGAAAACGGCTGCATCGGTCGTCGTTCAAGACGACGGCGTTTTCGAACGCGCGCCCTATCGTCGTCGGTCGATTCCTGCGCAAAAAAAAGGCGACCGACGGCGCGCCGTTTCTAAAACAAATCAGCTCGAGATTTTGAGTCGAATATTCCAACGCGCCGCCCGCTTTCCGTCAAAACGCGCGGTTTTAACGCCGCGCTTGTTCTTTAAAATCGCGTTAATCCGCAAATTCGCCGCCGTTTAGCGCCCGCTCGCTTCGCTTTTTCGCCCTTCGACGCGTTCGCGGTCGAGTTCCAAACGCCGCGCGACGTTCCAAAGTTGGAAGTTGCCCGAACACGGCGTCGGAACGCAAAGACGCGGCTCCCGCAGAACCCAACAAAGCGGCCCGCGCGCGAACCCGCGGTCGAATCGATCGTCGCCGAACCGCCGCAAAAACTCGTCGATCGGCAAAACGTCGACCAACTCGACCGTTCCGATAATCGCGCCGCGAACGAACTCCGTCGGCGGTTCGATCCCCAACGCGGCGAACGTCGCCGCGGCGTCGGCGTCCGACTCCTTCGAAACGGCGGCGTGAATCGCGATTCGCCCCCGAAACCGCGTCGCCCAAGAGCGATTCTCGACCCGCTTCCAACCTTGCGCGATCGCCCAAGCCCAAGGCGCTCGAATCGTCAACGCCTTCCAATCGAGCGACGCGGCGAAATCGATCGCTTCCGCCTCGCCGCCGCGCGCTTTCCAACGTCTTTCGTTCATTTCGGTTCGCCTTTCCTTCGACGCGTTCTTTCAACGCGCTCCGCTAATTTTATCGTCGAGCGTTTAAAACGTCGCGCCGTTCCGTTCGGAAGTCGTCGTTCCGTCGACGACGCTCGCTTTAATCTCTTCGGCGAGTTCCCGCGTCGCCGAGTCGAGCGCCGACGACGTTTGCGCGGGCGTCAAAATCCAACGTCCAAAATCGGTCAACGCAAACCGATGCGGCGGCGTTTCCTCAAGCCGAGCGACCGCGTCCGCGCTCAAATCGTTCAGCTTAACCGACGCGTTCGGCGGCGAGTCGAACGCCAACGGCCAATCGCGAGTCGCCGACGTTTGCCGCGAACGCGCCCGCAACGCCGGTTCCGCGTCAAGCAAATGCGACCCGGCGAGATTCCAAGCGACCGGGGTCGGATTCGACTCCGATTCGCGAGTCGTCGACGTCGTCGCCAACGGCGCGCCGCCCAACCAAATCGCCGAGTTCGTCAACGAAACGTCGAGGGGCGTTATCTCGCCCGCGGCGCGTTCTTCGAGACTCGCCAAGGCCGAACGTCCGGCGACGACGACGCGGTCGAAAGTCAACGTCGAACGTTCGCCGACCGCGCCGCTCGCGCCCGCTTGTTCTTCCTCGTTCGCCCAAAAGATCGGCCCGGAAACGTTAAAACCGCACCGCCGCGCCTCCAACGAATCGCCGACGCCGTTCGTCGCGAACAACGCCGCTTCGCCCCGCGCGAAAACGCCGTCGAGCCGAATATTCGGCGCGCCGCGTTCCGATTCGGACGCGCCGTCCTCCAACTCGCCGAGCGCCGACGTTTCAAAAGTCGAACGAAAAATCGCGACGTTCGAGTGCAGCGGCGCGGAAAACGCTTCGCCGGGCGCGTTGCAAACGGTCGCCGACGAATCGATCAACGTCAAAACGGTCGCGCCGGTCGCCTCGAACACCGACCATTTCGACGCGACGACGTCTTGCGTCGGAACGGTAAAGTCGATCGCGACGCCGCGCAAGGTCAGTTCGCTCGCGTTCAAGAAGAACATCCGTTCCTCCCAACCGCCGTCGGCGACGTTGCGCGGATTAAAAACGAGCGTCGGACGAAATCCGTCGGCGGCGACGATTTCGACCTTGCGCCCGACCAACGAAATCGGCGGCGTCGCCAACGCGCCGTCAAATTTCAACTCGACGCGAATCGGGCGGTCGTCCGCGACGCCGGAACCGGTCGCCAACGCCGCTTGCAACGTCGCGAACGTTTGCGCGCCGTCGCCGACGCGATCGACCGTTCGCGTCGCGTTCGCCGTCTCGACGTCCGTTCGAGCGCCGGTCGCGCTCGCGACCGTCGACGTTCCTAAAAACGAATACGCGGTCGCGAAAAAACGAACGTCGGACGCGCCGACGC
>JAFSFF010000498.1 GCA_017435375.1 Thermoguttaceae bacterium | reverse complement strand
GGGCGAAACGCGACGACGGGGACGGGGAACAAAACGCGAGTTTGACGGTCGCGCCGACGTTAACGCAAGGTTCGGGGCGAAAAGAACCGAATCGAACGGAAGCGGCGACGGTCGCAAGCGCGTTTCGACGGAACGAAACGTCGGGCCCGACGCAAAAAGCGGGAGGCGCGAAACGATTTCGACGCGCAAAAACGCTTCTCTATTTTAACGTCTCGAACGCCGTCGCGCAAGGGGGGACGCCCGTTTCGGCGCAATTTCCCCGGTTTCGTCGACGCGGCGAATCGGCGCAATAGGCGTTTTTTGCCCGTTTTGCGTATTTTTCCTAACTTTTGTCGTATTAATTAATATATATAATATACTCCGCAAAGAAGCGACGCGAACTCGACGGGCGAAAACCGGCGGTCGGGGAAGAATCGCGGCTCGACGGTAAAACGCTAAAACGCTAAAACGGTAAAACGCTAAAACGGCGAAGCGGCGCAAAATAAAGCGGTCGCGACGATAAAACGGGCGTTTCGGCGGAAGCGACGGGGAAAAGTCGCGAAATTTTGAGCGACGACGAAAAAAAACGCTTGATTTTCGTTTTCGCGTCGGGTACAATCGACTTCGGCGCCGGTGGAAGCGTCGAAGCAAGTCTTGTTTTTATCGCGTTTTTGCGAAATTTTTCGCGTCGAAAGGGAAAATATGTCGTCTCCGTTGAATCGTCGTTCCTTTATGGGCGCCGCGGCCGCGTCGGCGTTCGTTCCGTATTTCTTCAGCCCGGCGTCGGCGGACGACAAAGCCGTTCCCGGTTTCGACCAAACGAAGACCGACGCCGCGAAAGACGGTTGGAAGCCTTACACCGACCGCAAGCTCCGCGTCGGGCTCGCCGGATACGGCTTCTGCAAGTTCGGCGCCGAGTTCGAATTCCAAAATCACCCGAACGTCGAGGTGGTCGCCGTTACCGACCTCTTCCCGGATCGCTGCGCCGAGTTCGCCAAGCGCGTCAAGTGCGAAAAGACGTACCCGTCGCTGGAAGAAATGGTGAAGGACGACTCGATCGAAGCGATTTTCTGCGCCACCGACGCGCCGTCGCACGCCAAACACGCGATTCTTTGCCTCGAACACGGGAAACACGTCGCGCACGCCGTTCCGGTTTTCTACGGCGACGTCGAATGGGCGGACAAACTCCTCGAATGCGTCAAAAAGAATCGCGGGCTCAAGTACGCGATGTTCGAAACGTCCGTCTTTCACGACGATCTTTACGCGATGGAAAAAATCTACAAAGCGGGCGGTTTCGGGCGAATCGTCTACTCCGAAGGGGAGTATTTTCACACGAAGGAACCGGGCGCGCCGTCGTACCCGTCGTACAAAGATTGGCGCAAAAACGGGACGCCCCTTTGGTACCCGACCCACGCGACGGCGTATTACGTCGGCGTTACGCACCATAGTTTCACCGAGGTTTCCGCGCAGGGGATTTTGCCGTTCGACGACCCGAATCCGACCCCGAACGGCTCCGGCAACGTCTTTAAGGGCGAAGTCGGCTTCTTCAAAACGAGCGAAGGCGGCCTCTCGCGGATGGCGTGCTGCAACGCTTACGGAACGTACCTCGAAGCCGGGCGCGTTCGCGGCGAAATCGGCGGTATGGACGCGACCTATACGCCGTTCGACCAGGCTTACGTCGGAAACGGCGACGGGCGCCGCATCGTGAAGGCGCTCGGCGACAAGATTCGCAAACCGGCGCTTCCGCCGGGAGTGAGCGCGGGCGGACACGGCGGGTCGCACGGGTACCTCGGCTGCGACTTCGTCGACGCGATTCTCAAAGACCAAGAGCCGGCGGTCGGGATTCTCGACGCGTTGAATATGACCGTTCCGGGTTACTACGCTCACTTGAGCGCGACCAAAGACGGCGAAACGCTCAAAATCCCGCAATACACGCTCTAAACGACGTGTCAAAAGCCGGATAATCGGTAAAGTCGACGCGGAACGTTGGCGCCGCTTAAAGCGCCGAAACGTTTCGCGTCGACGGTTCCCTATTTCTTGCGCTTCGGAAATTCGCCGTTCGCCGTTAAAATTGGAACGGCGGCGCGGCGAATCGGGCGTTTTTCGCGCTTCGGTCTCTTGACGTTTTTGTCGTTTCGAGTTATACAATAATTACGGCGAATCTTGCAAACGAAGGGCGACGCGGTTGAGCTTTAGCGGCGCCGAGTTCGTTGGATTTTTTAATCGTTACGCATTTGCGAATCGACGGACGTCGCGACGTTGTTCTCGTTTCTTGCTTCGCCAAACGCTAAAACGTTTCGGCGTCGTTTTGTCGACGGAGCGCGGAATTTTCGAACGGGGTTGAGCGTTGGAAAGGTTCCGCGCCGTTGGAGTCGGGCGACGTTCGAGCGGTCGTTTTGTTATTTTATATCGAGGCGCGAGAAATCGCGTCGTTGAGAGGCTGCAATGAAAAAGAATAACGTTAAGGCGGGCGGTTTTACGCTCGTCGAGCTGTTGGTCGTTATCGCGATCATCGGTATTTTGATCGGTTTGCTCCTTCCGGCCGTCCAAGCGGCTCGCGAAGCGGCGCGTCGTATGCAATGCACGAACAACATGAAGCAATATTTGCTCGCGTTGCAAAACCATCACGACGTCAACGACTATCTGCCGTCGCAATTCGCTTACGGTTCCGGCGTCAAATCTTGGCGTTTCGGCGTTCACTACCAACTTCTGCCGTATATGGAACAAGCGGCGTTGAAAGACGCGATCGACGGCAATACCGGCCTGACGCAACCGTGGCTTCCGAGCGCGCAAGGCGACAACGCCGAAGCGTGGAAAATCCGCACGACGAAAGTTACGACGTTCCTCTGCCCGTCCGACCAACAAGCGGGCGAACTCGTCAAACTTGGCGGCAAGCACAATCACGACGGTCGTCCGACGAACATCGTTTACTGCATGGCCGACTGCGTCGCTCGTATTGACAACGTGAACGACTCGTCCGGGAAAGTCGAAGGGGACGGGAACGGCGGTTACCGCTTGGTCGGCAAGGGCGCCGGTTGGGGAAACTGCGACCATCGCTCCGTTTTCCACTGGTACAAACGCTGGAACTTCTCCGGGATCACCGACGGCACGAGCAACACGATCGCCTGCTCCGAAGCGTGCGCCGGCGACTACGCGCACGACAAAATCCGCGGCGCGGTCGTTTACTACTCCGGTTTCGACGCCGGGAACTGGGTCGCGAAACCGAGTCTCTGCATGAACCAACGCGGTAACGACCCGGGAACTTACGCGAGCGCGGTCATCCAACACCCGCGTTGCGGCAACTGGCTCGACGGTCTCCCGATGTTGACCGGTTTTTCGACCGTTATGCCGCCGAACGCCCCGTCTTGCGGGAAATACAACCAAGAGCAAGCGCAAGTCGCGATGTACACCGCGACGAGCTATCACTCGGGCGGCGTCAACTGCGGTTTCTTCGACGGTTCGGTTCGCTTCATTCCGGAAACGGTCGATACGAACGGCTTGGCCAATATTCCGACCGGGAAAACGTTGACCGGCCAAAGCCCGCTCGGCGTCTGGGGCGCGATGGGAACCCCGAACGGCGGCGAAACGAAGTCGTCGCTCTAATCGCCGACGAACCGACGTTAACGGTCGCGTACTTTGCGCCCGCGTCCTTGCTTCGAACGAAAAGCGAGGGCGCGGGCGTTTTTTTTTGTTGGGTTTGAGGAAAATAGCGGTTTTGCGCTTCGACGCGTAAATTTTTTGCGACGCGACGCCGGTTTTCGCGCGTCGCCGCTTCTTGACGGGGGTTCCGCTCCGATGTATAAATAAAAGACAAAGAGTCGCTTAAGAAAGCCGAACGTGAGAAACGGCTAACGAAACGACGGCGGAACTTGGGAAACGCCGTCGAACCTTGTCGAGATTGAAAACTTTTCGCAACGGCGCCGACGAACGGTCGCGCGCTCCTTTTTCCCAATCTTTTCACCGGAGAGCAAAAAGCGTTCGAGCGACGCGTCGACGTAAATTTCGCCGTTTTTTCGGAACCGACGGTTCGGTTTCGGAGTTTAAACGGAGGTTTGCGCTTTTGGCGTTGCGAACGAGCGCGATTAGATTTTTTCCTTTTATGACAGCGGGGCGCGACGGTTGTCGCGTCGAAGAAAGGTTTCCCATGCGAAACAACAACGTGAAACGGGGTTTCACCCTGGTCGAACTGCTGGTCGTCATCGCGATCATCGGTATTTTGATCGGCTTGCTGTTGCCGGCCGTCCAAGCGGCTCGCGAAGCGGCGCGCCGTATGCAATGCACGAACAATATGAAGCAATGGTTGTTGGCGATCCAAAACCATCACGACGTCAACAACTACCTGCCGTCGCAATACGCTTGGGGCGGCGGCGTCAAGTCGTGGCGTTTTAGCGCGAACTACCAACTGTTGCCGTATATGGAACAAGCGGCGTTGAAAGACGCGATCGACGGCAACACCGGCCTGACCGCGCCTTGGCTCCCGTCGGCGGACGGCAGCGAAGCGTGGAAAATCCGCACGACGAAGCTGACGACGCTCCTTTGCCCGTCCGACTCGAAAGCCGGCGAACTGGTGAAACTCGGCGCGAACCACAACCACGACGGTCGCCCGGGGAACATCGTGTGCTGTATGGCCGACACCGTCGCGCGCCTCGACCGCACGAACGACTCCTCGAACAAAGCCGAAAGCGACGGTCGCGGCGGCACCCGTTTGGTCAGCAAGGGCGTCGGCGACGGCAACTGCGAACACCGCTCCGTTTTCCACTACTTCAAACGTTGGAATTTCTCCGGTATCACCGACGGCACGAGCAACACGATCGCCTGCTCCGAAGCGTGCGCCGGCGACTACACCGAAACCAAAATCCGCGGCGCGATGGTTTATTACACCGGATTCGACGCCGGGAACTGGGTTTCGAAACCGAGTCTCTGCATGAACCAACGCGGCTCCGACCCGGGCACGTATACCGGAACGATCATTCAACACCCGCGTTGCGGCAACTGGCTCGACGGTCTTCCGCGCTTGACCGCGTTTTCGACCGTTATGCCGCCGAACTCGCCGTCTTGCGGCAAATACAACGAAGAGCAATCGCAAGTCGCGTTCTACACCGCGACGAGCTACCACTCCGGCGGCGTCAACTGCGGTTTCTTCGACGGTTCCGTCCGCTTCATCCCGGACACGGTCGACACGAACGGCTTGGCCGACATTCCGACCGGGAAACACCTGACCGGCAAGAGCCCGCTCGGCGTTTGGGGCGCGATGGGAAGCCCGAACGGCGGCGAAACGAACGCGTCGCTCTAATCGCGTCGACGTTTCGATTTTAGCGGTTGTTTAGATTCTGCGTCCGTCCGCGCTCTCGTTCTTCGCGAATCGAGGGCGGGCGGACGTTCCGTTTTTTTCGCGTCGGGAGCGATTCCGGCGCCCGTTGAACTTTCGACGCTCGTTTTTTGGCGGCGTCGGCAAACGTTATTAAGGACGAAAAAATGCTGAAGAAAAGCGTTGCGTTATTCTCGTTGGCTCTCGTCGCCGTCGTCGCGATCGGGTGCGGCAAATCGAACAAACCGAGCGATATGGGCGAACTCGGCGGCTGCGTCGTGAAGGTGACGCAAGACGGCGCGCCGCTCGCGGGCGCCGAAGTCATTTTCCACGCGCAAGACCCCGCGAATCAAAAGTACACGCCGAGCGGAACGACGAACGAAAAGGGCGAAGCGCAAATCAAGACTTACGGTTTCGAAGGCGTTCCGGCGGGCGAATATAAAGTTACCGTTACGAAGCTCGTCATCGAAGAGGGCGAACTCGTCGTCGCCGAAGACGGTTCCGAAAGCGTCGAAGGCGGTTCCGAATATCAAGCCGTCGACGCGGAATATCGCGACGTGAACACGACGCCGCTGTCGATCACCGTTACCGACCCGATGACCGAAGTTCCGACCTTCGACGTCGGTTCCGCGGTTAACCAAGAAATGGACGGCGCCATGTGATTCGCGCTCCGTTCGAATTGCGAACGATTTTAAACGCGAAAAATTGACGAACGCCGAGCGCGCTTTTTTGGAAGCGGCTCGGCGTTTCGCGTTTCTTGCGGCGGTGAAACGCGGGAACGGCGGAAAGCGGAGAAAGCGGGCGGATTGGGTAAAGTCGGCAAAATCGCGAAAATGAAGGAACGGAGCGCTTTACGCGGTTTTGCGACCGATAAAGAGGCCGAGGACGCCGAACGTCATCGGGATTCGGCGCGGTTCGGCGATTCCGTTGCGACGCATGTACTCGAGAATTTCGTCCGGCGAGTCGAACGCGTCGACGCTTTCCGGCAGGTAGCGGTACGCGTCGGAGCGGTTTTTCGCGATCGTTTGCCCGATTTTCGGCAGAATCCGATGAAAATAGAAACGGAAAATCGGCGCGAAAATCGGAAATTTCGTCGGCGAAAACTCCAAAATCGCGACGATTCCGCCCGGACGGCAAACGCGAATCAGCTCGGCGACGCCGCGTTCCGGGTCGAGCATGTTGCGGAGCCCGAACGAGACGGTCGCCGCGTCGAAACGCCCCGCTTCGAACGGCAAGTTCAAGCCGTCGCCTTCGAGAAATTCGACGTCGGGCGCTTTTTTTCGCGCCAGTTCGAGCATCTGCGGAACGAAGTCGACGCCGACGGTTCGGAGCGACGCCGCGAACGGTTTGCGCTCGAACTGCCGCCGCTCCTCGATTACGACGTCGCCGGTGCCGGTCGCGACGTCGAGC
>JAFSFF010000497.1 GCA_017435375.1 Thermoguttaceae bacterium | reverse complement strand
TCGACCGACTCGTAATTCAAGCGGTTGATCGCCATATTCGCGTTCAAAAACGGATGCGTCGACGCCGCGACGTTCCGCTCCAAACGCTCGAAAGCGCCCGGCCCCCGCACCGCGTCGTGATAAGCGCCGACGCCGTCGAGACTTACCCAAATCAGGTCGGAGTTCGGCGCGTCGAACGGAATTTGCGCGTTCGTCGTGATCGTCGTCGAGAAAAAGCCGAGCTTCTTCGCCAACGCGCATAAATCGTCGATCGTTTTGTCGCCGTCGCGCCAAATGAACGGCTCGCCGCCCTCGAAGTCGACGAATCGCGAGCCCATCGCCCGGCACTTTTTCAGCTCTTCCTCGATCTGCACCCAACTTTTCGTCGTGCAGTCGCGCTCCTCGACGACGTTGCAGTGTTTACAGCGCAAATTACAGCGGTTCGTGATGAAAATCACCGACTGCAGCGGCTCGCGACGCCCCAACGCGCGAACGCGGAAGAACCAACGGACAAAGGACAAATGCTGAACGAAACGCTTTAATATCGACATCTTAGGAACCGAAATCGGAAACGGTCGCGGCGAAAAGTCGACGGACTTCGACACGACGCGCACCCCAAAATTAACCGCGACTAACCAAATTAAACCAACCAAACAACGACGCAAACGGCGTCAAAACAGCGAAATCGCGTAAACTTTAACGCCGCTATCCGACAAGGCGCTCAAATACAAGCGCCGCCAAGAGGCAAAGCGCGAACGCGATCGTTAAATTTCGCGACAAATACCAACGAATCATAAACCAATCGACGTTCTTTTGTAAATAAACGTCCCAATATTCCATCGGGCCGAACCACCGACGCCGCTCGATTTTGCGCTCCGGGTCAACCGCGTAAAGGCGCATCGCTCGGAAGTAAGCCCAGCCTAACGGAAGCGTCGCGAAGACGATAAGCGTCGACGTCGGAAGGACTTCGAGCGCGACCGCTCCGACGACCGACAGATAAATCGCCGCGACCAAAACGCCGCAAAACGCGACCGCCCGCCCCTTCGTTCCGAGAAGCGCCGCGAACGTCTTTTTCCCGGCGCGCAAGTCCGGCTCTAAGTCGAGTATCGAGTGCGCGTAAAGGATATTGGCGACGAGAAGTCCCATCGGAACGGAAATCGCCGCCGTCGCCGCGTCGAAACGCCCGCAAGCGGAGTAAGCGACGCCTAACATCGTCGTCGGGCCAAAAAGCGCGCCGACCGACGCCTCGCCGAGTCCGCGGAAACTTAAACGCAGCGGCGGCGCGGAGTAAAAGAAGGCTAAAAACGCCCCGACGCCCGCGAAAATCAAGATCGGCGCGCCGCGTCGGAGCCAAATAACCGTCCCCGCCGCCGCGGCCAAGGCGCAGAAAAAGAGCCCCGCCGCGAGAAGCCGCTTCGTCGTCGTTCGTCCGTCGTCTAAATAACGGCACTTCAACGACCTAGCGCGCATTCCGCCGTCCTCCATTTCGCGTCGCGCTTTTACCGCTCCGCAACGATAATCGAAATAATCGTCGAGCAGGTTCGCGCCCATATGCGCCCAAAAAACGCCGACGACCGCTAATATCGCTAAAATCGGATCGAAATCGGGCGTTCCCGCGACCCAACAAGCCGCCAAAATCGCCGGAGCCGCGCTCTGTAAGAAGCTGTGATACCGAGCGTTGCGCAACCAAAAACCAAGTTCGCGCAACCAACCGACGGGCGAAAATTTACCGGCGTTCTCCATTTTATCTCTTTCGTTTTATTTGCTATTTCCGACGCGCAATTCGCGTCTTCTAATTTCGACGGCGCGTCTTATTTTTCGTCGCCGACACGACAAATTCGCGCCGTCTAATTTCATTATCGTCGTTTAACTCTCGTTTTTTCGTCGAACGCAACCTCCGTCGTTTCGCGCTTTACAACGTTTCCGACTCGCCGCCGTCCGGCGTCGCCATCGCGCCCCAAACGCCGTACGGGCTCGCGCCGGACGTTTTTTCGAGCGCCGCCGGGTCGCCGCAGTCGACCGTTTCCGAAACGAATCTCGCGGAACCGTCGGCGAAGAGCGCGTTGACGCCGCCCGAGTGATAACTCGACGCGCCGCCGACGATCGCGCCGCCGGAATAGCAAATCGGCGAATTCGGCGGGAGGTTCGCGAGGATTCCGGAGTGCGCCAACACCCCGTCGTAAAAGAAGTTATTGCGGAGATAACGCGTTGTTCCCGAGAGTCGCGCCCGGTCGTTCGCGTCGTAACCGCGCTCCAAACAGACGCTCGGTCGAACGCTTCCGTCGACGGCGAT
The DNA here is from genome assembly GCA_017435375.1 of Thermoguttaceae bacterium. Classification (GTDB taxonomy): domain Bacteria; phylum Planctomycetota; class Planctomycetia; order Pirellulales; family Thermoguttaceae; genus RUG369. The sequence continues at coordinate 7,197 of JAFSFF010000497.1, read as the reverse complement.
TTCCGCGACTTCGACGACGCCGCCCTTGACGCGATCGTCGTTAAAGTTCGACGCGATGCAACTTTCGGCGCCAAGAAGCGTCGCGCTCGTTCCGTCGAGGCAGTCGTTCAAGCGTTTGGCGACGCCGTTGCGGAAGAGGCCGCGACGGTCGGTCGAGGTCAGTTTCCCGTTCGCGTCCGGAATCGCCGCGTCGCCGTAACAAAAGGAGAAGCTCAAACGCGACGCAACCGGCCAATCGGCGGGCTTTCCGTCGGCGTTCGGGTCGGACGGGCACGTCATAAAGCTAATATTGCCGTCGTTCCAAGCGGGACGCCCGACGATCACCCCGGCGAACCCTTCGATATTTTTGTTTCGCATATCGGACATAAACGCGTCGTATCGAGCCGTCTGTTCGAGGTGCGGCAGAAGGAAGATTCGCCCGCTATAATAGCCGCCCTTGTGTCCCGGGACGCCGTAAATTTCCGCGACGCCGCCTTCCGGCAGCCGCCCTTGAACGTCGTGAAAGTTGTGCGTCGCGATTCCGACCTGTTTGAGCGAATTAAGGCACTGCATTCGCCGCGCCGCTTCGCGAGCCGCCTGCACCGCCGGGAGAAGAAGCCCGATCAAAATCCCGATAATCGCGATTACGACGAGCAATTCCACGAGCGTAAAGGCGCGCCGCCGTTGAAGTTGCGTCTTCAACGAACCGCGTTCGTTCGTTTCGTTGTTTTGTTTGCAAGATAACGTCGTCATTGAAAAGTTCGACGCTTCTTACTTGCGTCGCTCCGAAAAAGGCGCCGCTTTTTTGTTTGCTATCGACGTTTAGCGTCCGTTAACTTTCGCGACGTTTTGCCCTAAACGCAAAGTTTCCCGAAGAGTCGGCGGCGCGGCGCGCGAGCGCGACGAGTCGAGCGGGAAACGTCGAAAACACAAGATTTTTTTTTATTTTACCCCGCCCGACGATTTGGTCAAGGGGGAGAAGCGACGTCGTTCTAATCCGTTCCGCCGCGCGTTCGGCAAAGTCTCCCCCGGCGCGTCCCAAGCCTCTCGCCCGGCGTCGTAAAACGTCAACGTCGACGCGAATCCAACGTTAGTTTGCTTAATCGTTAATATCGACACACCCTAAATCAATCAACGGACGGCATTTACCTTCGGTCGACGTTTTCGTCGCGTCGCGTTAAATTCGAACGACAATAAAATGACGCTCCCGCCCGCGACCGTTTCAACGCGACGCGCTCTCGGGGGCTTGCCAACCGGACTCAAAACGTTATAATTAATTGACGTTTTCGAGCCCGAAAGCCCCGCCCAACGAAAGGAAAATCGCTATGTTCATCGCCGTCGACGGCGGAGACGGCGCAGGAAAAAGCGCCCAAATCGCCTATCTTACTAACTGGCTCCGAAATCGCGGGCGGCAAGTCGCCTTTTTTCGCGACCCGGGCGACACGCCGCTCGGCGACGCGCTTCGGGAAATTTTGCTCGCCCGAAAAGACCTCGCTATTTGCTCGGAAGCCGAAACGGCCCTCTTTATGGCGGCGCGAGCGCAACTCGTTCGCGATAAAATTCGTCCCGCTCTCGCGATCGGTCAAACCGTCCTCGTCGACCGTTTCCTTCTCTCCACCGCCGTTTACCAAGGTTACGCGGTCGACGGCGACGCGGAAACGATTTGGCGCCTCGGAACCCATTTGACCGGCGGTCTCCTCCCCGACGTTACGTTCGTTCTCGACTGCCCGACCGACGTCGCGTTTGGACGCATAAACCGCTCGCGCGACCGCATCGAATCGAAAGGCGCCGACTTCCATCGCCGCGTTCGCGACGGCTTTTTACGCGCCGTCGACGATTGGAAGCGGCTCGGCGTCCCCGGCAAAGTTTTCGTCGTCGACGCAACCCAAACGCCGGAAGAAGTCAGCGCGACGATAGTTGAACGACTACAAGACGAAGCGCCGGAACTTGCCGACGCTTAAACAACGAAAGAAATTCTCAGAACCGCTTCTTCAACGCAAAACGCCGAACGAAAAACGGAAGATTTCGTTCGGCGCTCTTTTATTGCAACGACGCGACGACAACCTGTAAAAACGGCTCGTACTTTATGGGTTCCAACGTCGCGACGTCTTCCCATTTTTTAACGCCCAAGAGTTGAAACGCCTCCGTCTTCTCCATTTTATCTTCTTCGACGAGAACGTTTTCGTCAACGACGCCAAGGGGCTCCGGCGACGCGTTCCTCGGCGCCCCGCCCTCTTCCGGCAACGAAATGCGAAGTCCGAAAAAATCGACTTTTGTCCAATGCGTTTCAACGTGTCGCGATAATTCCGCTTCGCCCCAATTTTCAACGCTCCAAGCGAGAAGCGACGTCTCGTCGTTTTTATGCGACGATTCGACGGTCTCGTTCTTTCTTAGCGACGCATTGTAAACGCTCGCCGCCGTCGCGACGACGGCGAGAACGGAAACCGCCGCGACGATCGTCGCCAACCTCTTGAACGTTAAACGGTTAACGCGTCGTTTTACTCGACGCGGAACGCTCGTTTCCTCGTCGAAAAGAAACGTTTCGTCGGAAGCGGTCGCCAAAAACGCGTCGAGATCGTCCGCCAAACGCCGCGCCAACGCCGTTTCCCAAGCGTCCGTTTCTTCGACGTTTCGCCCATTTTTCGTTTCAAGCGTCATTTCGGTTTCTCCCAACGTAAATCCTGTTTTTTAAGCGTTTCAACCTTAGCGTTTTCCTTTTTTTCGCCGTCTTTTTCCTTTGGCGCCCCTAATCGAGCGCTCAACTTTTGGCGCGCTCTCGTCAACGCGACGCGAACGGCGCCGGGCGTTACCCCCAGCGCGACGGCGGCTTCAACGTCGGACGCGTCGTCGACATATCGCAACCAAAGCGCTTTAAATTCTTTAGGGGTCAAGATTTTTTGAGCGACGCGCCAAAGATTTTCTTCCTCGTCGTTTCGAATAACGCGAGTTTCCGGCGACGCGGCGTCAAACTCTCCTCCGCTCGGTCGACGCGGCGGCGTTCGAGTTGCGAAAACGTCGTTGGACGTCGCGTCGTTTAACTCGGCGGAATCGGCGTTTTCGTCGAACGACGCGACGTCCAACGAGCGACGTCGCGTCGAATCAAGAAACGTTCGAAACGCGACTTGACGCAACCAACCGGCCAAAAAAACGCGTTTTTTCAAACCGTCCAACGCGCCAAACGCTTTCATTAGCGTCTCTTGCGTTAGATCCTCGGCCGTTTCGGGCGACCGCGTTCGCGCCTGCAAAAACCGGAGCAAACGCGGTCGATAACGCCGAGCGATTTCCTCGAAAGAACCGCGTTCCCCGGTTTGAAATCGCTCGACCAAGCGTTCGTCGCTTTCGTTTTTCATCATCGTCTAAACGTTACTGTTTAACGGGTTGCATTAACGTTTTACCGACAAAAACGCGATTACATTTTTTCGCGAATTTTATCGCCGATCCATTTCGCGATCGTTTTCACTTTGTCGCGGTCGATTTTCAGGGTCGCGGACGCGGCGTTGGAGTTTTCTTCGCACTTAAACTCAACCGATTTCAAAAGTTCGAGCGCGAATTTTTCCTCCGCTTTCAGCTCTTTTTTCGCCGAAGTCAAGCTCAACAGCGCGACGCCGCCGACCGCCAAGTCGTTAAATTCCTTCGCCGATTTCGCGTCGACCGCTTCGAGTTCGAGCGAAACGGCAAACGTTCCGTCGACGTCCAATTTCTTAACGCGCAACGACTTAACTTTTTCGACAAAGCCTTTGAGCGCTTGCGCTCTTTCGTCCTTTTCGTCTTTCGCCAACTCGGCGGCGACGCGTTCGAAGAGCGACGTTTTCACCAAAATTTCCGAGTAAACGCTTTCATCGTTAAGTCTTTTAACGACAAAGTCGTTCGACGCTTGAAAACGCGTCAGTTTCGTTTCGAGCGTTTCCTTCGAATCGGCCAAAACGACGGCGTATTTGTCCAAATCTTTAATTTTAACGCCGCCCAAATAAACGTCGTCGGTTTTAACGGTCAACTTCGCCATATAGACGCCGTCTTCGTTTTTCAAGACTTCCAAGTCGTCGCCGCAAAGTTTCGAAAGTTCGAGCCCGGCCGGATTAAAGTTCAGAATCCACGTCAACGAAGCGGCTTGCGGCTTCGTTTCGCCGTCGGCCGGCGCGACGAACGCCAACGCGACGCCGTCGACGTGTTTGAAGTACGCTTTCACGAGATTCGACGCGTTCGGTTCCTCGCCGAGCGCTTTCGTCAACGCGTCTTTAAGATAATCGAGTTTTTCCTTCGGGAAATCGGCTTCGTCGGACGCTTCGGCGAGTTTCTCCGCGGCTTCCTCGTCGATTTTCTTCGTCGCTTTATCGAAAAGAACGCCGAACTCCTCGGTTTGCCAAATCGACGCGACCGCGCCGACGTTTCCGATCGTCGACGGCGAGTAATAAAGGATCGCGGAATCGTCGGCAAACGGACAATCCTGCGCCTTGCCCGTTCCCCACGACGCGACCGAAGCCGCCAAAGCGATCGAAGCGAAACTCAACGCGCGCCAACATTTCTTCGCAAACATTTTCATTTTATTCTCCTCTTGTCGAGTTAAGTGAAACCGCGACGGTCGGTTCCGTCCGAGCCTCGCCGCGTTCGAAGTCGTTCGCCAATCTAAGGACAAGCGGCGAACTCTAATCTTAAAGACGACTCCGCGCCGCGTCCCGTTACCGTTTTTTTTTCAAATTTTCAAAATTTTTCGCCGCGTTTAATTTTACCCTTGCGCAATCGTTGCGAATAGCGTGCAATGCGCGTATAAAAACCGCTAAAAAGCAAAACCCCAAATCGAGTCCGCGCGCCGCCGTCTCTTCAAAAAAACGAACCGCAGGCGGACGAAGGGCGTAAAACAACTCGCGACAAGGGTTCGCGCGGTCGTCGCCGGGCTTGCGACGCCGGTCGCGCTAGAACTCTCGCTCCGCAACGTCGGCGACGCGCACGCCGGACGGACGCTTTTCAGAAATCTTAACGTCAAACGACTTAAACCAAGGTTTATTTTAATAAATCGCGTCTACAAGGACGCGAAAACAAAGCCGAGCGTTTCTTTCGACGCATTGTCGAAGACTTCCGGCGAATCGCGACGCGTTGCGACAAGATCGACGTCGCCTTTTTGACGTTTTTAAAGTCGGCAACAATCGCCGTTTTACTTAATCGTTAACGACAATATATCTTAGCGCTCGAAAAAACGCTCGCGAAGCGACGAGAAGCCAAGATCGGCGTTTCCTCCCAAAACGCGATTTTCCATCGCAAACGTCGGTTCGTTCGCGAAATAAGGGAGAACAAGCGTTTCCGGCGCCCGTCCAAGCAAATAAAGCGCCGCTCGACCAAAAACGTCGACCGTTCGGCGTTCTAAGTTCGCCGCGTCCGCCCCCCGTTGACAGCCGTCGAGAATCGGGTATAATTTACAAGAAAAAGCGTTTCGAGCCGTCTTTCCCGCCTCCGTCGTCGAACCTAACGCTTGAAAACGCGACGCTTACGCAACACCAACCGCTTGTTCCGACGCTTCTTTTGAGTTCGCGCGGAACGGCGGCGTTCATCCTTCGTTTGGAGTCGAAAACCAAATGGCCTACGAAATCCTCCGAAAAGAAACCCTTAATCCTCAGATATTTCTGATGGAAATCCTCGCGCCGGCCGTCGCTAAAAAAGCGGAACCGGGGCAGTTCATCATCTTGCGCATCGACGAGTTCGGCGAACGCGTCCCCTTCACGATCGCCGATTACGACCGCGAAAAAGGCGGCGTTACGATCATCGTTCAAGCGGTCGGTAAAACGACGCAAGACCTCGCGAAGCTCGAAGCCGGCGACTCCGTTCTCGACTTCGTCGGTCCGCTCGGCGTCCCGACTCCGCTCGAAGGGCTCAAAAAAGTCGCGGTCATCGGCGGCGGTCTCGGCACGGCGATCGCTTACCCGCAAGCGAAAAAGCTCAAGTCGCTCGGCGCGGAAGTTACCGCTATCGTCGGCTTTAGAAGCGTCGACTTCATCATTCTCAACGACGAAATGACGGCGGCGTCCGACAAATTGATCGTCGCGACCGACGACGGTTCGAACGGCAATAAGGGCTTCGTTACCGACAAACTTAAGGAAGAACTCGACGCCGGCGAAAAATTCGACGAGGTGATAGCCATCGGCCCACTCCCGATGATGCGCGCGGTCTGCAAACTGACCGAACAATACGGCGTTCCGACGACCGTCTCGATGAACCCGGTCATGATCGACGGCACCGGAATGTGCGGCGGCTGTCGCGTCATCGTCGACGGTCAACCGAAGTTCGCCTGCGTCGACGGCCCGGACTTCGACGGCCACAAAATCGATTGGGACGCCGCGATGAAGCGTCAACAAATGTACAAATCGCACGAAAAACAATCGTGCGCCGACGGAAAATGCCGTATTGGAAGGGGGAAATAACCGTGGCTAAAGCTAATATGCGCAACGATAAAAATCCGATGCCGGAGCAAGAGCCGAACGTCCGCAACAAGAATTTCCTCGAAGTCGCGACCGGCTATACCGCAGAAGCGGCGATCGACGAAGCGCAACGTTGCTTGAATTGCAAGCACAAGCCTTGCGTCAACGGTTGCCCGGTCGGCGTTAAAATCCCGGAATTTATCGCTTTAGTGGCCGAAGGCGACTTCGAAGGCGCCTACGCGAAAATCTCCGAAACGAACGCCCTTCCCGCCGTCTGCGGTCGCGTTTGCCCGCAAGAATCGCAATGCGAATCGAAATGCGTTCGCGGAATCAAAGGCGAACCGGTCGGAATCGGGCGTCTCGAACGCTTCGTCGCCGACTATTACCGCGAAAACTGCGCCGCTAAAGAGCAAATCGTCAAACCGGAGCCGAACGGCAAGAAAGTCGCGGTCGTCGGTTCCGGCCCGTCCGGCTTAACCGTCGCGGGCGACCTGGCGAAACTCGGTTACGACGTAACGATTTACGAAGCGTTCCACACGGCGGGCGGCGTCTTGATGTACGGTATTCCAGAGTTCCGCCTTCCGAAAGCGATCGTTCAACAGGAAGTCGATAAACTCCGCAAATACGGGGTTAAGATCGAAACGAACGTCGTCGTCGGCAAGACGATTCTCGTCGACGAACTCTTTGACGACATGGGATACGACGCCGTGTACGTCGCGTCCGGCGCCGGGCTGCCGTCGTTCCTTGGAATCGAAGGCGAACAGCTCACCGGCGTTTACTCGGCGAACGAGTTTCTGACTCGCGTCAACCT
>JAFSFF010000496.1 GCA_017435375.1 Thermoguttaceae bacterium | reverse complement strand
GCCGCCGAAATGGAGCGGTTGTCGCAAGACCCGTTGTTTCAAGTGTTTTCCGCCGCGTTCGACGAAGCCGCGCCCCTGCCGTCGCTCCCAAATCTCGACGCGCTTAACGCCGCGCAAGACGCCGACGCGCTCCTCCAAAACGGCGACGCTCAACCAACGACGCCCTTGTCCGTTTCCCCCGTTTCCCCCAATTTAACGCCGAACGCCGCCGCGCAACTCGCTTCGTCGACCGCCGCGCTCGACGAAATTTTGGCGATCGCCGCCGTCGACCTCGACTCGCTTTCGTTGTCGGAAGCGGAGCGAGCGATTTTAACGCGCCTCGACGCCGAGATCGCGCGCCTCGCCCCCCTTTGGCTCGACGCCGAGTTGAACCGAAACGTCGTCGGTCGCCGCGAACGCGTTTGGGAACGCGCCGAAACGCCCGTTTTCCCCAATTCCGCCAATTCGCCCGAAGCGCCCAACCTCTCCGAAACGCCCGGACGCCCGCTTTTCGCTCGTCCCGACGTCGCCGAACGCGCCGCCGTTTCGTCGTCCGTCGGCGTTCGATTCGAAGTCAACGACCCGAAACCGATCGCGTCGACGTCCGATTGGGCCTTGGCGCCGGCGGCTCCGTTCTTTTTTGAAGTTTCCGATCCGTCGACCGGCGACATTTTTTACACGAAGGCCGGCGACTTCGAACCGTTCGAAGGCGGCGCGGCGCTCGTTCGCGGCGCCCGCGTTTTCGTCGCGACGATCAAACCGGGCCCGAACGCGTCGACTCGGCGCGCGGAGCGAACCCGAATTTTGAAAAACGGCCAAATCCAAGGCGTCGACGCGACCGGAAAACACGTCGTCGACTTTAATATCGGAACGTTTTCCCTTTATTTATTCGACAATCCGGCGCGATTGGCTTCCGTCGACGGCGTTTTCTTCGTTCCGACGGCGGAATCGGGGGAACCGCGCCCGGCGAAGCTCCCGGCGAACGCGGAAATCGGCGTCGACTCGGGCCGTCTTCTCCTTTCGAACGGTCGCCCGGACGAAATTTTCGCCCGAATCGTCGTCCTTTGCAAGTCGAAAAAGCGGCTCGTCGAGATTTTGACGCAACCGCGCCTCGCCCCGGCGACGCCGACGCGCTAACGCCCGGTCGACGTTCGCCGGTCGCCTTTTCCCGCCCCGCATTTCCGCTAAATCCTTCCCAAACGCCCGACGTTCCCGCGACGCCGGGCGTTTTTTCTCGTTCATTTCTCCGCGTTCTCCTATTTTAACGACAATATTCCTCCAAATCGACAAAAAAAAGGACGCTCGAGCCGACGACGCGCCCCGAAACGTCCCTTCTTTTTTCGCCGTCGAGCGAGTTCGCCCCGCCCGACGCGTTTTAACGGCGATTCGCCAAACCGCCTATTTTACCTCAACGCGTTCATTTCGCCGCGTCGTTCGCTTCCTCCGTCGCCGTCGAGTCGTTCGTTTCGCGCAACTCAAACGCTTGTTCGCGCCGAATTTCGACCGGGCCGAAGAGTCCGGACTCCGCCGACCCTTTATATCGCGACGGCAAATCGGCGTAATAGTTCGCCAACGTGTTGAAAACGAGAACTTCGAGCCGGTTTTCGCCCGATTTCAGCGCGTCGGAAACGTCGAGCCGCCAAGGCGACGTCGGCAAATCCCCGACTTCCCGCCCGTTCAGCAAAACCCGACAACTCGCGCTAACCTTGCCGAGGTCGAGCCAAACTCGCTCGTTCGCCGACTCTTCGCCGTTCGCGTCTTTTGCGTCTTTTGCGCCGCTTTCCCAAACAAACGTTTTTCCGTATTTCGCGCCGCCCGAATAACCGGCCAAAACGCCGCGACCGTTCCAATCGCCGAGTTCCGCCGTCCCGACGCCGCAATCGAGCCGAATCGGTTCCGGGAAGACGGCCCCGCCGCAGACGCCCGGTTCCGGCTCGATTTCGAGCGCGACGGTCGCCGCCCGTTCGAACGGTTCGTCGAATTTCAGCGTTTCCCAACGAATCGCCCGTTCGGAAAACGCCGCGAACAGGTCGTTCGAGACCGCGTCGCCTTTCGCATCGGAACGTTTACCGCGCCAAAAATCCTTTCCGGCGACGTCGATCGATTTCCGTTCGAAACTCGCCGCGTCGACCGGTTGCCCGTCGACGACGACCGATTTCAACGAACCGCGCAACGGAATCGACGCGCCGTTCCAACCCGGGGGCGCGACGAAGCGGAACCAATACGTCGGGCGTTCCGGCGCCGTTCCGAAAACGTCGAAGTCGAGAACGCCGGGCCGGTCGAACCAAACGGTCGAAAGGGGCGTCCGCTTCCCGGCTTCCGTCGCGGCGCGGTTGGCCGCTTCGTCGTTCCAAGCGCCGTTATCGGTTCCGTTCTCGACGCGAAGCGCCGTCGCAACCTTTTGACCGCCTTTCCCATTTTCGCCATTTCCGCTATTTTCGTCGTTTTCCGCCGCCGTCTGAGCGACGAACGCGAACGAACGCCGTCCCGCCGCGTCGTATCGGAGCAAAACCGGCGATTTCGCGCCGTCTTCCGCGACGACGAGGGCCGTCGTCGGATCGTCGAAGTCGAACCGTTTTCCGTCGACGAAAAGCGCGCCCGGAGCGTCGCCGCCGACGCAAACGTCGACCGGAACCGCCGACGTTTCGCCGTTCGCCGGAACGTTCGCGACCGCCGCCGTCGACCAAAGGTAATAAATCGAACCGGCGTCCTCCGGCGCGAAAACGGTCTCGTTCAGCGCTCCCGCGTTCTTCCCGAGCCCGATGAAGCGCGAGTCGATCCGCTCTTTCAGCCCGTGATAACCTTGACGCCCCGGGTTTCCTTCGATCCCCCAACGCCAAGAGAAGCCGAGCGGCGCCCAACGGAACTCGCGCCCGTCGACGACGACCGGAACGCTCGGGTCGACCGTTCGCAACGTCGCCAACTTCGCGTCGAGCGCCGCGACGTCGACGTCCGCCGGGAACGGGCCGAGTCGCCAAAACTTTTGGCCGAAATCGCAAAGAACGCTTTTCGCTCCGTCGAACGACGGCGCCGCGTCTTGTCCAACTTGCCCATTCTTCTTATTTCCGCCGTCTTTCGCCGTTTCGTCGAACGCCGCGACGCAATCGAACCGCCGCGCTTCCGCTCCGAGCGTTTCTTCCGAAATCGGAAGTCGGAAGTCGCCGAATCGGTTGTTCAACGTCGGCAAAAGTTCGAACGACCATTCGCCGTCGAGTTTGAGCGGCGCGACCGTTTCCGGCGCCGTTCCGACGAGCGTTCGTTCGGAACCGTCGGCGGTCGTCAGTCGAATCGTTTTTTGCCGATTTTGCGGTTTTTGCGCCCCGTTCGCCGCGAACGCTCGCGCCGTCCAAGCGCCGTTTTTAGCGTCGACGCTCAGCTCGGCGATCTCCGCGACGTCGGTTTCGAGCGCGGTCAAGCGCCGCGTCGGCTTTTCGTTCTTCCAAAAAACGACGATTCCGGCTTCCGTCTTCTCGAACGGCCAACGGAGCGTCGTCGTCCCGGCGCTTAAACCGTCGTTTGTTTCGAACGCCTCGACGATTTCGCGCCGCGAACCGTCCCAAGCGTTCCAAAATTCCGCCCGACCTTGCGCCGGGAAAGTCAGCCAAGCGCCTTTTTCGCCCCGCATCACGAAGAAAAGTTCCGCGTCGTCCGACGTTCGCCGCGACGCCGCGCAAGGGGCCCCGGTTTTTGCGTCGAACACTTCTTTCGGGAAACGGCCCAAAAATTCGTTAAAGTTCGCCCAAAGCGCCGCGTCGTTTCCGCCGCTCGCCCGCCCGCCGGTCGCTTCGGAGTTAACGCCGGTTCGGTGCAGGACGTGAACGTTCCAAACGTCGACCGGCTTCGTTCCGTTCAAATCGGTTCCGAGCCGCCAAGCCTTCGCCGCCGCTTCTTTATTTTGCGCGACTTGCCCATTTTCCGCTTTTTTCCCGTTCCCCGCCGCCGCGACGTTCGGCCCGTCGAGCGAATAACGGAAATCTTCCGTCGAGGCGACCGTCTTCCCGTCCCGAACGAGCGCGACGAAGAACCCGGCGGAACCGCGGCGCGGCGTCCCGTCTCCGTCGCGACCGTCGATCGTCAAAACGTCGCCGTCTTTCAGTTTCAGCGTTCCGATCCAGCCGCCGGAATAATCGGCGTTATCGCAAATCTTTCGCTCGCCGACGTAAAGCGCCCCGGCGTTGTCGCAGAAGAAGCGAACTTTCAACTCGACCGGCTCGGCGCCGATTCCTTGCGCGACCCATTTGAAGAAAACGTTCTTTTGCAGCTCGGAACTCCAAGCCCAACGCCCTTCGAAGCCGCCGTCGTATCGCCGAATCTTCGAAAGTTCGCCGTTTTTCCCAACGAGCGTCCCGTCTTCCGCCGCTTTATTTTGCGCGACCTCGCTATTTTCGCCGTTTTCGCTAAATTTTGCCGAAATCAGCGCGCCGACGCCGCCGTTTTCGTTCGTTTGAACGGTCGAGCGTTTTCCGGCTTTCGCTTCGGCGGCGGTCAGTCCGAAAATTTCGCGAACCGCCGCGTCGAGTTCCGCGTCGTCGCGACCGGCGCGGTCGGACGCTTCCGGCAACGCGTCGAGGGCGACGACCGTCCCGCCGGCGCGGTAAAATTCGAGCGCTTTCGCCAACGTCGACCAACGAATCCCGCGCGACGCCGGCAAAACGAGAACGCGGTGTTCCGAATCGCCGATAATCAGCCGCGCGCCGTCGACCTTCGCCCGTTTCAGCGAATCGTCGTCGACGAAGAGCAAATCCCGCCCGGTCGCGTAAATTTTTTCGGCGGCGGCGAACGCGACCGAGTGCGAACGCGCCCCGTCGAGCCGCGCTTGGTACGACGTTACCGGGTACAAGACGAGAAAATCGGCTCGCTGAACGCCGCGAGTCAGCGCGAACGACGCCCGCTCAAAGTACTTCAAAAACGCGCCGAACGTCTCCCAATAAGGTTGGCGGAAGTGATAGCAAGGGGGCGCCCATTCCCAAAAACCGCCGTACGTCGTATAATACAACCCGTGTAAATTCAACAGGTTCGCGCCGAAAAGGAAGTTTTCGTTCGACGCGAAAAGCAACCGCTCCGGCGTCGCGCCCCAACCGAACGAGTGATACCCTTCGAGCCAAACGCGGGGTCGTTTGTAAAAATGCGCGATCGACGCCGAAACCTTGTTCTTAATGAAGTCGGCGCGACCGCCCGGGGTGTCGTGTCCCGGCGCGGTGTACCAACGGGTCGCGCTGAAATAATCGCCGAATTCGACCGGATTTTTCCCCCGCCCGCCGGAATCGCAAGCGTAAATCCGCCCCTTCGACGCGTGCCAATCGAAAATCGGTCGGAAATAACGCTCTTCCGCGAGCCGCACCCGGAGATCGGCGAAGTCGAGCCGGTTTTTCTCCGTTCGCGCCCCGACGTCGGCGTCGAAAACCGCCGGAAGCGCCGCCCAAAGCGGGTATCCCTTGCGCGCCGCGAAAACTTCGGCCAAGTCGTCGGCCCAAATACGGTCGCCGGTTCCGAGCTGCAGTTCGTCTTGGAAGAAGTAATTCAGCCCGAGCGTCGTTTCGGGGCCCGTTGTTTTTACCCTGTTTTCCGAAACCGCCCCGTTTGCCGCGTCCTCTTTATTTTCTCCGCTCCTTTCTTCTTTCCCCTTTTTCTTATTCTTCGCTTCTTGCGCAAGAGTCGCCAACGTTCGCGTTTCGAACGGTTGGAAGAAGCGAGCGACGACCGTCTTCCCGGCTTCCGGGTGCAGCGGGTTCAACGTTTGCGGAACGCGTTTCGCTTTAAAAAACCAAATTTCGACTTCGGCGCCGTCTTTCGCCCCGTCGAGTTTAGCGATTTCAACGATTTTGCCGCCGTTTTCCGCTCGCAACGTTTCGACGTCCGCTCCCAACGCAACGAAACGTTCCGCGTCGAGCTTTCCGTCGCCGCCAACCGGGTAAGCGACCGCTTGAACGAGCGTGTCGTCCGCCGTCGAGTTTAACGATTTTAACGTTTCCGTCGCCGCCAACGTCGCCGCGAACCGCCCTTGCGCGTCGACTTTAACCCGTTCTTTCGCCGCGACGTAAAGAGTTCGACTTTGCAATTCCGCGTCGCGATAAATCAAACGGTCGAAAAGGTTCGTCGGCGAGTTTTGCCAGTCGATCGTGTACCCGCTGAGCCCGACGCCCATCCCGTATTCCCGGCAACGCGCCGCGACGACGTCGAACGCGTCGAACCATTCCGCGGTCAACGGTTCCGGGTTATTCGGGTAAGTCAACCAGTTCGGTTGTTTTTCGTCGCGGACGTCTTGGTGGGCGTAATTGATTTGAACGCCGGAGATTCCGCCTTTTTTCGCCAGTTCGTCAACTTGCCAAAGAAGCCGCTCGGCGTCGAGTTTTTCGCCCGTCCACCACCAAAACGGGACTTCGCCGTATCCGGCCGGCGGCGTCGCGAACCCGGTTTTCCAGTCGACCGCCGCGTCCGGAGCGAAGGCCGAAACGTCGCCGAACGCCTTCGCGTCCCAAGCCGTCTCCGTCGCCTCCGCCGTTTTCGCCGCTTTCGTTATCGTTCGCGTCGCCGTCCCGTCGTTCGCCCAAACGTCGAACGAACCGCCAAGCGTCGCCGTTAAAATCGACGCGACCGTCAAAGTCGCCGTTTTACGTCGCAACCGTTTCCGCACCGTTTTCCCCTTTAATTTCAAGAAACAATAAAAACAACCGATAAAGAAATTCGTTTGGTTTAGCGCGCCGCGCCCAAACCGAAAATAAACCGCCGACGCCGCCGACGGTCGCCCCATTATAACAGAATCGCCGGGAAAAATCAAGAAAACGCGGGCCGCCGTTCCAAGAAACCGCGAAAACGTTCGAGTAAACCGCCCGCTTAAAACGCCGCGCCGGTCAAAAAGTCGACGTCGAACGGTTTGGCGACGACGCGAACGGCGCCGAGGCCGGATTTTTGCTCAAAAAACTCAATTTCGTCGCGACGCGGCGCAAAGCCGAGAACGTCGAGCGCCGCCGACGGAAACGCCGCTCGTATCGCTCGCAACTCGTCGAGCAAACTCGTCGCCGCAAGATCGACCGCGTCGACGACGACCCGAGTCGGCAAGAAATCGGCGAAACGTTCGAGCCGCCGAATCGCGCCGAGCCGAACGGACGCGCCGCGCTCGACGAACTCGTCCCGCAACCGCCGCCCCACCGCCGCGTCGCCGCCGGGAAAAATCGCGACCGTCTCCGCCGGATTTTTCAGCAGCG